>CAMHDB010000053.1 GCA_946183715.1 uncultured Oscillibacter sp. | reverse complement strand
GATATTCCCGGAGGCGTCCTGCGCCGTGACCGTGACGCGCGTCGGTTCCTGTACGGTCGCGGCCTTGTGGAGCGTCACCGTGATAACGCCCGTCGTCGTATTGTAGGCCGCGGAGGCCGTGACGCCGTTCACGGCGGCGCGGATAGAGGCCCGCGGGAGTACGCCGTCCATGCTGTCCTTGACGGCAGCGGAAATCACGTTGTCCTTGCGCGACATGGTGACAGTCGGCGTGAGGGTGTCGACAATCCCGTTGTAGGTGGCGACCATCTGGTCAAGGTAGATAACGCCAGTGCGGGGAGTTTCGGCGAAAACGGTATCGTCGGCGGTGCCGGACGGCGCGTGGACTGCGTATCCGGAGACGGAATAGGCCGTCGTGCCCAGCGGCACGAACAGTCGGCGCCACTCGGTGAAGTCCAGCGCGGTGACGGGGACGCGGATTTCCTGTCCGTCTGCGTCGCGGCAGAGGAGGGAGAAGCGATTCCCGGAGCCGTCGCCCCTGACCCAAATCGAAATGCTCTCGTAGGGGATACCCGGGGCCGGAAGCGGCCTCGTATAATGCCACTGCGCGCCGTCGTCGCCGCTGAGAAGGTTTGCGCTGTTGGGCGTCGTATTGCCGTCGTCCGTATGCGCGGGCGTCGTGTTGCCGGACGCGGGCGCGGTCGTCTCGCTGTCGTCGGTATTCGCGGGCGTCGTGTTGCCGGATACGGGCGCGGTCGTCTCGCCGCTGTCGGTATTCGCGGGCGTCGTGTTGCCCGACACGGGCGCGGTCGTCTCGCCGTCGTCGGTATTCGCGGGCGTCGTGTTGCCGGATACGGGCGCGGTCGTCTCGCCGTCGTCGGCATTCGCCGCGCTGTTGACGTACACGCTCTCGTCCGTCCACTCGTATGCGTCCTCCCATTCCGGCGCGCCGTATTGGTACGCGCCGTTCGACGCCGGATTCGGGATGTCCAAACTCTCTGTTTCCAGCGCGTCCGCGACAGGCCCGCTCTCGTCCGGTAAGCCTTCCTCCGCCTCGTCCGCCGGAAGGATACTCGTCTCCTCGCCGTAGATGTCCGACGCCGCCTCCCACGAGACCGGAATGCCTTCCTCCGGAATTGTGTCGTCTCCGAACAACTCCGCAATCTGCTCGGGTGTCATGCGCGTGGAGTTGTCCTCGGTCACAAGCGGAGACTGCCCGCTCAAATCGTAGTGGAACTCGCCAGCGCCGCGCCCGTAACGCGCGTATTCCCCGCCGACGACGTTCACCAGCGCCGCGCCGTCGCCAGTACCCGACGGCGTCTCTTCGAAATCTTCCAGTTCTTTCAGCGGCACCTTCGACACCTCGACAGGTATCGTCTGACTGCGCCCGCCGCATGTGACGGTAATTTTGTCGTCCCCGGGCGTCAGGGCGGTGTAGAGGCCGCTTTCCGAAATCCGCCCGAACTTCGTCGAGGCGTTCGACCACTGGAACGTGCCGCCCTCCGTGTAGAGCTTCAAATGCTTGTACGCGGCGGTCGCGGAAAGCTGTACAGAAGAGCCCGGAGCCAGTTTCAGCGATTCCACCGTATTCCCCGCCTGATTGCGTATGCCGACGGAATCCGGCGTCCTGACCGCCTCTATGACGGCGCTCCCCTTCTTCTGCTTCGCGGACGCCGTGACCGTCACTTTCCCGCCGCCCGCGGGGGTTGTGAGTACCTGTCCGCTGAGCGTCCCGGCGGAGGCCGTCAGATTACACGCCGCCTCCATGGGAAAGTACGCCGTATCCACGCCGTTGACCGTCAGGCTGACTTTGCTCCCGGCCAGTACGACCGCGTGGTCTGGGACAACATAGAAATGGTCAAGTACCCCGGTGGCCTTCTGCGTCGACACCAGAAAGAGCTTGTTCGACACGGCGCGCTCCGTGCCATCAGACGGCCTGTTAATCCTCGCGGCCTTTCTGGAATCGGGCATCGTGACGGAAATCGTCGTCGAGCCGCCGCCGTCGAGGCCCAGTACGGTGGTACAGCCCAATTCCAGCATACGCTCCGCCGTCTGGTAGAGCGTGGCCCCGATGGAGTGCCCGCTGATTCTGCCGTCGATGGTGTAGAAAATCAGGGTGCCGTCGGGTTTGAGGCCGACCGCCGTCCGGGGGCCTTGCGAAGTCTGCGTGGTGTTGACTACCCGCCCGTTCTCCGCCAGAAGGTAGAGCGCGCCGATTCCCTCTTTGACGCTGTTCCAGCGGGTGTCGGGGGATGTGACCGTCAGCGTGATTTCCGAGCCCACCGGGAGATGTTCAAAGGCGCGTTGCCAGTACGCGTTCGACTTTTTGTTGACGGACAAGACAATCTGGTTATTCCCGATGGGCGTCGGCTTCGCGGTGTCCCGGACTTCCTCCACGCGCATTTTGACCGTGCCGCCGATGGTCAGCGACCCGGAAGTAACCGTACAAATGGCGTCGTAGCCGCTCTCGGTGTTGCCGGTGGTGTGGCTGGAGCTGAAGTCGCGGGTGAAAAGGTAAATGCCGCCCGTCGACACGCGCGCCTTGTTAATCGCGGCGATATCGCGCACGACTTCGGTGCCGTTGGCGTCCTCATAGATTTTGTAGCCGAAATCGGCGTGGATTTGCAGGTTGGGCTTGCCGATAATCGCGCTCCCGTCGGCCCGGAACCCGACAGCGTAGTATCCGGCGTCGGACGTGCGGAGTTTGCCGTCCGTGACGACGAGGCCGATGGGAAGGCCGTTGCGGGTATTGAAGAAGTCGCCGTTGATTCCGCACACGACCCGGTAGCCGTGCTCCTCCAAGTAGCTCGCCGCGCGCGACATCGTGCTGACATCCGTCAGCGCGTCGCCGTAGGTCACAAGCGGCTTGACGTTGCCGCCGGGCCTGTACGTGACGAAATTCTCCGTGCGGAAGTTGGAGTAGTACGTGCTCCAAAAGACATTGGTGGAAAGCTGTGTATCCTGATGAATCGCGGTGCTGGTCTGCTGTACGTCGGTGCCGAGGGCGTCGGAGTCGGCGCGCGCGGCCGGCGACAGCGTCAGCAGACTGCTCAGTACAAGGAGCAACGCCAGATATGCGCGTATTTTCTTCATATGGAAACCTCCGTTATGTGGTCGGTATTTCACGGAATCGCCGTCAGGCATGATACCATAGCGCGGCGGAAATGTAAACGCTAAAATTTCCCGTGCTTCCCGCCTTCCGGCGGACGGGGACAGCCGCCGGAAAGTTTACAGAAATTTTACAATTGCGTTTTCCGCTTTTGCACGGCGTATTTCGTCATTTTGACGAACTTTTCCCTTGAAAAAGTACGTTTTGACGGGGTTTCGCGCTTGAATCCCGCCGGGGAATATGGTATCATGAAAGCGGCTGTTCCCCGGACAGAGAAAAACCGCTTCCTGTCGCGGGACAGGAAGCGGTTTGCGCCGTCAATGGGCAAATTCCCTCTTTTCTGTTTATATATCGGCACAATTCAGAGGAAATAAAGGCCGGATGTGGAAAAAAATACCCGGAACCGCCTCCCGGCGCGAACCCCATTTTTTGTAAAAAAGCGGTAAAAAAGCTGTAAACTCGTTGTAAAGAATGTTACATTCCCTCAAATTTGTTACGGGATTGTCTTTCTTTTTTCTCAGATTTGAGAAGAACTTCCGCCCCGTCTGATTTACAATACGGGTAAAGCCGCGAGGGACACGCGAGACCCGTCCGGAAAGGAGTACCCCCATGAACCGAAAAACCGTCTTGTCCATTCTGGCCGCTATCGCCGTTCTGTGTCTGCTGACCGCCTGCGGCGCGAAAGAAGTACATCCCGCCGGGGCCGACGCGCCCCCCGTGGAAACCGCCGAACCCGATACCAGCCCCGCGCCCGTCGGCGAGAATCAATTCGTGTTCACGCGGAGCAACTTCCCCCGCCTCGACGGCTCTACCTCCACGCTTCCCCTCGGACAGGCCGTGGCGAGTGTCCTGCTGGGCGAGAGCCGCGAGAAGGTGTCGGACTTCGTCCGCTTCTCCAAGACGACCCGCTCCTACCG
The DNA here is from genome assembly GCA_946183715.1 of uncultured Oscillibacter sp. Taxonomy (GTDB): domain Bacteria; phylum Bacillota; class Clostridia; order Oscillospirales; family Oscillospiraceae; genus Oscillibacter. The sequence continues at coordinate 5,903 of CAMHDB010000053.1, read as the reverse complement.
CGCGCTCATGAACGGCGAGGCCGACGTACTGCTTTCGGCGGAACCCGCCGCGGTCGTCTGGGCCGAGAAGGACGACGGCGGCTATGACTGGGATATGGCCCCGTTCGCGGTCGACGGGCTTGTGTTCGTGGTCAACGCCTCGAACCCCGTCGACAGCCTGACCCCCGACGAATTGCGGGGCATTTACAACGGGACAATCACGAACTGGGCGGAGGTCGGCGGCGAGAATCTGGAAATCGTCGCCTTCCAGCGCGACGAGGAGGCCGGAAGCCAGACGGCGATGATGAATCTTGTCATGATGGGCGAGCCCATGTCCGACGCCCCCATGGAACTCGTGCGCGGGGAAATGGGAGACCTCGTGGAGGCCGTCGCGGCGTTCGACGACTCCCCCGCCGCCATCGGCTACACCATGTACTACTACGCGCACAACATGAACATGGCCGACGGCCTGAAAATTCTGTCCGTGGACGGCGTCGCCCCGGACGCGGAGACCATCCGGGACGGTTCCTACCCGTTCCGCAACAGCTATTACGTGGTGACAGACGCGGGACGCCCGGCGGACGACCCGGCCAAGCTCCTCTACGACTGGATTCTCAGCCCGGACGGACAGCGTCTGATTGAACACGAGGGTTACATCCCCGTGTCGGATTTGGAAGGGGGAGGAACGCCATGAAGCGTATTTTTCTGGGAATGCTGACGGTGTTGGCGATTGTGGCCGCCGGGGTTCTGTTGAGCGGGTGCCTGTCCGTGAGCAGGGCGGCGGAATTTTTCCCGGCGTTGCAATCGTCCACACGGTCGAAGGCGGGCAGCGTCCGCGCGGACTGGTCGGTACTGACGCCCTACGCCGCCGGAAAGACCGAGTACCGCTACTTCTCGCCCTACAGCGGGCGCGCGAACCTGACGCCCTGTGACCACTACGGCCCGCTCCTGCCGTACATCGGCGCGGAGATGTCGCTGTCCGGCTACGTCATGGACGCCATTCCGCTCTACGGCCTCGTCACCGCCGACGGGCAAATCGTCACCGCCCCCGTCTACACGGAAGTCCTGACGAATTACGGCCCGTTCCTGCTCCTCTACCGTACCGACGGCGCCGACGGACAGACACGCGTCACCATCGCCGCCCGCGACGGCTCGTGGGTTCGCGACGCCGGAGACTGGCGGGAGTTCATCCCGTTCGACGACCGCCTCGCCGTCTCCCGCGCTGACGGCTCCGTACAAGTTTTCGACGCCGACGGCGGTCTCGCGGCGGAGTTCTCCCGCGACGACCTCGCGCCTTTCCTCGGCGACGACTACCTCTGGGGCGACCCCATGATTGGCTACATCGAAGGCTGTGCCCTGAGCTACGAACACGGCTATTTGACTGCCGCCTTCTACGACGAGGACTCCCCGTGGGGCAACTACTGGCGCTACGAGTGCTTCATCAATCCCAAAAGCGGCACCGTCAGCGCCGACGCCCCCGCGAATTGGCACCCCGACGACGACTGGAATTATGAGAACCCGCCCGAAATCGCCGGGTACTGCTACCCGGAGGAAATCGAAGACCTGACGAACGGCGACATCTACTACGCCGCCTACCCCGACCGCGCCGAACTCGACGGCGACTGGTCGCTTGACCTGCTCGACGCGGAAGGTACCCTGCTGGTAGAGGACTGCATGACATCCTCGGCGCTCCAGTGGCGGCCCGTCGTGGCCGACGGCATGCTCGGGGTCGTCAAAGACGGCGCGTTTACCTATACGGACATCTCCACCGGGGACGTAATGTTCCGCTACCCCCTCCGCACGAACTCCGACTAAATGTTCCGCTACTCCCTACGCACAAAATACGGCAAAACCAGACTTGCGCAGGCACCGTTCCGTTCCAATATATGGCAAAAAATTCAATTGCTAAAAATTAGCTGGAAACCCAATAATTTCCAGAGGACGACAAGGAGGTCACATCATGGGATATCATGTTATGGAATATATGGAGCGCATGATACGCAAGACGGGTATCGCCGTGGTGGTGGCGCTGTTCATGCTGGTGCTCATGGGACAGGCCCAGAGCCGCCGGAATACCGCCGACGCGCGCGACGGCGTACAGGCCGGGCCGTGGTCCGAGGAATTTTCCCTCACGCGCGACGGCGTCGCCGTCGGGCTGGGCGTACAGAAGGGCGAGTTCCCGTGGGGCGTCGGCCTCACTACGCAGAGCGTCGACTTCTGGCGCGCCGCCGGACAGGACTTCTTTGAAATCACCGGAAACGATGGTACCGTATTCAACGGCGTCCGCCGCGAGGGTACCGCCGACACCGCCAACGGCCTCCTCTTGAACATGCACACCAGTAACCCGGAGTGGCATACGTGGCGCGGCGCGGGCGTCGGAATGCCCATGGGCGACACGCTCGCCCTGTACCCCGAGGCCAAAGCCGAGTACGACGCCCACAGACAGGCCGGGGCCTACCGCTATACATACTCCGGCGCCGTCGAATCGTCCGGCTACTCCGAAATCCACTTCCTCTTTGAGCGCAACACGCTGGTCTCCATTGACATCTCTCACGTCGCCGATTGAACCCGGGACGTGTTCGCGGGTCGTCTCCTCCCGGACGGCCCGCGGCTGTTTTGGAAAAGCCCCGAGCCGTCACGAGTAGCTGAAATCGGTGTCCATGGCAATTTGGAACGTGTAGTCGGGGTACAGCGCCTCGACGGTCTGGTATACCGCGTGATACGCCGCTTTGCGGTCGGGCGCGTCGAAACTGATGACCGCGTCGAAACGGACAGTATTTTCCGCCTTGTTGAGGTAGAAGCCGTGCATTTGCAGCATATACGGACACGCCAGCACGGCCTTTTTCAAGGTCTCCCGCATTTCCACGGCTTCGGGGTCGCGCGTGTTCAGAGAGTACACGCCTACAGCCGTCAAAAAGACGTGGTGCTTCTGGTAAACGGTGGCGGTAATGGTTCTTGTGAGTTCGTCCAGATACTCCGCCGAGCAGACGTCCGGGACTTCGATGTGCATGGAGCCCTGAAAGGTGTCGGGGCCGTAGTCGTGCAGTACGAGGTCGTACATCCCCGACACGACCGGGAACTCGCACACCGTCTCCCGGATAGCCCGCGCAAGTTCGGGACTGGCCCGCTCCCCGAGAATCCGCGAAATGGACTCCCGGAACATCTCCACGCCCGATTTCACGATGACAAGCGAAATCAGCGCGCCCAGCCACGCCTCCAGCGGGACGCGAAAGAGCAGGTATGCGGCGGCGGCGACGAGCGTCGAGGCCGAAATCAGGCTGTCCATGGACGCGTCTTCGCCGGAGTTGACGAGGGAATCGGAGTCGACGCGCTGTCCGACGGCTTTCACGTAGCGCCCCAGCAGAAACTTGACCAGTACGGCCACGGCGATAATGAGCAGTCCGGGGGCGGAATAGTCGGGGGTGTCGGGGCGGAGAATCTTCTTGACCGATTCCACGAGGGAGGTCAGGCCGGCGTAGAGCACGAGCGTCGCAATGAGCATGGACGTGAGGTATTCCACTCTGCCGTGTCCGAACGGGTGCTTGCGGTCGGGCTCCTTCCCGGCGAGCTTCGTCCCGACGATGGTGATAATGGACGACGCCGCGTCCGAGAGGTTGTTCACCGCGTCGAGCGTCACGGCGATGGAGTGCGACAGAATCCCGACCGCCGCCTTGAACGACGCCAGAAACAGATTCGAGACAATCCCTAGAATACTCGTGCGGACAATCACGGCCTCCCGCGAGGAATCCGCCCGCGGCAACTTCTTCTTTATGTTCACGCTAACCACTCCCTGCACAATGGTGTGTCATACTATGAATGATAGCATGATTCCGCCCATTTGTCACGGCTAATCGGGCGCGCCCGCCGGGATTCCCGACAGGCGCGTTTTGCCGTTATGTTTCGAGCGCGGCGGCGCACTCCTTGAGTTTGTCGACAATCCGGATGTGTTGCGGGCAGGCCTTCTCGCACTGCCGACACGCGACACAGGCCCCGGCGCCGTTGCCGTCGCCCACGGCGGCGCGGTAGCTCTCCACGGATTCCGTAATCTGTCCGTTGCCGAGGCGCTTGTTCATGGCCGTGAAGATTTCCGGAATCGGAATCTGCTTCGGACAGCCCTTCGTGCAGTAGTGGCAGGACGTGCAGGGAATCGTCGCGGAGCGCCCGAGCAGGCGCTGTGCCTCCTGAATCACGCGCTGTTCGTCGGCGGAGAGCGGGCGGAAGTCGGTCATAAACGAGAGGTTGTCGCGAATCTGCGCGAGGTTCGACATCCCCGAGAGCACCGTCAGCACGCCGTCGAGCGACGCGGCGAACCGAATCGCCCACGACGCCGGGGACGCGCCCGGGTTGGCCTTCCGGAACAGCTCCGCGACTTCCTTCGGCGGATTGGCCAGCGTCCCGCCCTTGACGGGTTCCATAATGACAATCGGCTTTCCGTGCTTGCGCGCCACCTCGTAATTGGCCCGCGACAGGACGGACGGGTTTTCCCAGTCGGCGTAGTTGATTTGCAGTTGCACGAACTCCGCCTCCGGGTGCTCCGTGAGAATCCGGTCGAGCAGTTCGGGCCCGGAGTGGTAGGAAAAGCCGTAATGACGTATCAGGCCTTTTTGCTTCTGCTCCTCCACAAAGTCCCAAATGTGGAACTTCTCGTACTTCCGATAGTTGTTGTCCATCAGGGAATGCAGGAGATAGTAGTCGAAATATCCGGCGTTGGTACGCTTCAGGCTGGTTTGAAACTCGGCTTTCGCGGCCTTCTCGGTGGGTACCATGGCCGCGTACAGCTTCGTCGCGAGGGTGTAGGCCTCCCGGGGATAGCGGTCGACTAACGCCTTGCGCGTCGCCTCCTCCGAACCCGGGTAGACAAAGGCCGTGTCGTAGTAGGTACAGCCCGCCTCCATAAAGAGGTCCACCATTTGTTTTGTCTGCTCCACGTCGGTGAGCACGCCCTTCCGCGGAAGACGCATGAGCCCAAAGCCTAACTTCTTGATTTCCTTTCCGTAGTCATTCACCATGACAAATCCCTCCTCACTGCGGATATCATACCCGATTTCCGCGCAAGCGTCAAGCTATTAAATATAGAAGGCGGCAGGCGGAGCCCTGTCCGGACTCCGCCTGCCTGTATTGTAGAAGGAGGGAGAAAACGCATCGGGCTGGGAGTGACCCTCTGCATGTTGAAGAGTATAGCGGGGAAATTTTGCGAAAGTATGACGGACTTGTGAACAAAGTGTAAATTCCGCCGGGAATTTGTGAACAAACTGTAAATTATCGGAATTTGCGGCTTTCGGCGACGGCGAGCGCGTCGCAACGGTTATTGTAGGGGTTGTCGGCGTGGCCGCGCACCCAGTGGCAATGTACGTCGTGGCGCTCCGTCAGGTTTAGCAAAGTCTCCCACAAGTCGGGGTTGAGCGCCGCTTCCGACTTGTTCCGCTTCCAGCCGTTGCGCCGCCACCGGACGGCCCAGCCCTTTTCCAAGGCGTCGAGCACATAGCGGCTGTCGGAATACAATTCGACGATACACGGTTCTTTCAGAGCGGAGAGCGCCGAGATAATGGCGGTCATTTCCATGCGGTTGTTGGTCGTGGACGCCGCGCCGCCCGACAACTCCCGCTTGTGTTCGCCGTACATCAGGACGGCGGCCCAGCCGCCCGGGCCGGGATTCCCCGAGCACGCGCCGTCCGTGTAGACCGTCACCGACTTCATACCGGGGCGTCTCCGCCGTCGACGGGCTGAGGCCGCCGGAAGTCGGGCTGTGTGCGAATGGCGTAGACCACGCGCGTGTCGGCGATTCGGTCATGCAGCGCGCGCTTCTCCCGGTCTGGGATAATCATAAAGTAGCCAATCAGGAGGAGCGTCACGGAGAGGTAGCGCCCGAATACCTCCCGGAGTACGGCCTGCCACAAGGTGAGGTGTCCGCGTTCGGCGCTGAC
>CAMHDB010000052.1 GCA_946183715.1 uncultured Oscillibacter sp. | reverse complement strand
CCCAGCGGGCGGAATATCACGGAGACGCCGTTGCCGATTCCGGCGAGTATGGAGTCGTCCATCGGCGAGACTTCCTCCGGGTCAATGTGCATGCGTTCGGCGACCTGTTCGGTATAGGCCTCGTCCACGTCCTCCCAGAGGTTGTCGACCATGCCGAAGCGCCCGTTGACCATGCCGAAACTCGAGAGGAACCAGATAATAATGGACGAAATCACGATGACGCTTCCGGCGCGCACGATGAACGACCAGCCGCGCTCCCAAGTGGCGCGCAGGACGTTTCCGGCGGACGGGACGTGGTAGGCGGGCAGTTCCATGACGAACGGCGACGGCTCCCCGGCGAAAATCTTGAACTTCTTCAGCATAATGCCCGACAGCACGATGGACGCCATACCGAGGAAGTAGGCCGACGTGGCCACCCATGCCGACTGGTTGAACAGCGCGCCCGCGACAAGTCCGATAATCGGGGCTTTCGCGCCGCAGGGCATGAACGTCGTAGTCATGAGGGTAAGTTTCCGGTCTTTGTCCTGTTCGATAGTGCGGGAGGCCATCAGGCCGGGGATTCCGCACCCGGTGGCGACCAACATCGGAATGAACGACTTCCCGGACAGGCCGAAGTGGCGGAAAATCCTGTCCATGACGAACGCCACACGCGCCATGTAGCCGATATCCTCCAGAATCGCGAGGAAGAAGAACAGTACCAGCATTTGGGGCACGAATCCCAGCACGGCCCCGACGCCCGCTACAATGCCGTCCTGAATCAGGCCGTAGAGCCAGCCGCCCTCCGCGACGTGCAACACGCTCAAGAGCGAATCAATCAGGCCGGGAACCCATTCGCCGAAAATCACGTCGTTGGCGAAGTCGGTGCCCCATGTGCCGATGGAAATCGGAATGCCGTTGATTTCAAAGCTCCCCATCGCAATCGCGTACACGCCGAACATAATCAGCGCGAAAATGGGAAGGCCTAACAGGCGGTTGGTCACAATCTGGTCGATTCTGTCCGACGCGCTCAAAGCGTGTTCGGCGTGGTGCTTCCTGACCGATTTCGCGACGACATTCGCGATGTAGGCGTAGCGCTGATTCGTGATAATCGACTCGGAATCGTCGTCCATTTCGGTTTCGCAGTCGGCGATATGCCCTTCTAAATGCGCGGCGAGTTCCGGCGAAAGGTGGAGTTCCTCCATGACCTTTTCGTCGCGCTCGAAAATCTTGACCGCGTACCAGCGGAGATATCGACCGTCGACCATGCCCTGTATGGATTCCTCAATATGCGCGAGGGCGTGTTCGACGCTCCCCATAAAGACGTGCGGAAGTTCGCCCGTGCGGCGGTTCTGCGCGGCCTGTACGGCCTCCTCGGCGGCCCGCGTACTGCCTTCTCCGCGAAGCGCGCTCATCTCCACGGCCTCACAGCCCAGCGCGTCGGAGAGCGTTTTCAGGTCGATGGTGTCGCCGTTCTTGCGGACAAGGTCCATCATGTTCACCGCGACGACGACCGGAATCCCCAGCTCAATCAACTGCGTCGTCAGGTACAGATTCCGCTCGATGTTCGTGCCGTCCACAATGTTGAGAATCGCGTCGGGGTGCTCCTTCACGAGGTAATTCCGCGCCACGACTTCTTCCAGCGTGTAGGGGGAGAGGGAGTAAATGCCGGGCAAGTCCTGAATCACGACATCCTCATGACCTTTCAGGCGGCCTTCCTTCTTCTCGACCGTGACGCCGGGCCAGTTGCCCACGTACTGCCGGGAGCCCGTCAGGGCATTGAACAGCGTGGTTTTGCCGCAGTTCGGGTTTCCCGCAAGCGCTATTTTCATGTCCATTACTCTACCTCAATCATTTCCGCGTCGGCCTTCCGGATGGACAGCTCGTAGCCGCGGATATTCAGTTCCATCGGGTCTCCCAGCGGGGCTACTTTCCGTACCAGAACCGTCACGCCCTTGGTGATTCCCATGTCCATAATGCGGCGCTTGACGGGGCCTTCCCCGCGGAGTTTCGCCACGGTGACAGTCTCCCCGACGCGCACATCTTTCAACGTTCTCATGTTCGGGCCTCCTTAAATCATAATCCGGGTCGCCATGCTCTTGTCGAGGGCCAGACGGCTGTCGCGAACCTGTACAATCAGGTTTCCGCCGGCCTCGCTGACGACCGTCACGTCCGCCCCGACGACGAAGCCCAGTTCCGCCAAGTGACGGCGGATGTGGTCCTGTCCGCTGATTTTCCGAACGGTGACGGGTTCTCCGGGGGGTGCCAACATCAGAGGCATCATAACACAACAGCCTCCCTATCTAGTCTGCGAATTAGGCTCTGCTAACCAAAGCCGGGATGAGTTTAACACAACTAACTCCGTTTGTCAAGGGCTTTGCGCGCCGTCCGCCTTAGCTGTTTGCAGACAGGCCGCCGTTGAGCACAGCAGGTTTGCGGCGGCGTGACAAGGGCGGGGCGTTCCTTGCGCCGCTCCGCGGAATGGGCGCAAGCCACGGTTCCGGGAAACTTTCCCCGCGAAAATGCCGCGCGGGAGGGGTTGACGCTCTCACCGGAATGTGATAGAATGCCGCCGACTTCAATTGGCGGAAATTACTTTTCGAGAGGTGATTGGATACTATGGAATCTAATTCCACATGGCGCGCGCGGCTGACGGGTGCCTTTAAGAAGTGGCTGGGTATTTTCGTGCTCGCCTTTCTTCTGGTGTTCGCGCTTCATGCGATATTCCTGTCCGAACGCGCGACGTGTTCCGCGCTCGTGCATTTTAATTATACCCGCGTGGAATCCGGCGTTGACCCGAACGGACATGTGTTTGACCCGGCGGAGATGAAGAACGCGGAAATTGTCCGGCGAGCCGCCGGGGCGATGGGCCTCGACACTTCGGAGGAGACTGTGGAACGCATTCAAGGCGCGCTGGATGTCTTGGGGAACATCGATGAGAAAGTCTTCCGGACGCTGACGGAAAACGTCTCTATTTTCGATAAGGAGAAAGAGGAAATCGCCGAGGTGACGAGTATCAGGGAGTCGTCGTACTTCCCCGCGGACTACACGTTCAAGTTCCACTACGCCGACGCCGGCATTTCCGCGCAGGACGCGCCGCGCTTCCTTTCCGAGTGTCTGAGCGCCTATCAGGAGTTCTTCTACGACAAGTACGGCTACCAAACCGCCTTCGAGCTCTCCCTGAACGACAACGATTATCAGACTTACGACTATATCGACGCCGTGGACGTGCTCAACAATCACCTTACGACGCTCCGCGCCTACCTGTCCCACGCCGAGGGACAGGACAATCGCCGCTTTGTCTCCACGCAGACCGGTTACTCCTTCCCCGACCTGATTGACACGCTCGACACCATCCGCAGTGAGAATGTCGATTGGGTCACGTCGTACATCGTCAGCAATAACATGACCAAAGACCGCGACTACCTGATTGACTACTATCAGTACAAAATCGAGGACGCCGAGAGGGCGCTGGCCCAGCAGGATTCCCGCCTGTATATCCTCAACCGCCAGCTCGAAAGCTACGTGAAAACGAACGCAGTCTTCCCCATCATGGGCGATAGCGGCGGAGAAGACGGCAACGAGGTCTCCGGACAGTTTGAATTTACACAGCCGTCGCAGATGTACAACAGCCTCATCAACCAGAAGGTATCCTGTCAGACCTCCATGTCCGAGACGCGGGAGCAGATAGCCATGCTGACGCGGCGGATGGAGCGCCTCCAGTCCGGTGAGTCCTCCGGAAGCGTCGAAATCGTGGAGGCGCAGTTGAAGACCATCGACGAGAAAATCGGGCAGCTCCTGTCCGACATCCAGCGGACGGCGGACGACTTCTACAAGTCCGAACAGCTCGAAAACGCTTTCCAGATACTCAAAGAGCCGAAAAACGAAATCCTCTCCATTGGCCTGAGAAGTACCGCCTCGGACATCGTCTCCGTGGAGGCCCTGCTGTTTGGCCTGTGCATACTCTCCGTTTTCCGGAGTTCCCGCAAGGCGAAAAAAAAGGTGGCGCAATGACAAACCGTAAAGGAAGGGGCGAATACCCGATGGAGGAAGACAAGAATGTGTTCCTGACGATTCTCAACGACAGCCGTGACGACGCCGACGAGGAACTCAAGGTGGATTTCGGCCTGATTGGCAAGCACGCCAAGCGACTCTTCGCACTCTGGCTCTGTCTGGCGTTCGGGCTGGGCTGTCTGTCCGGCGCTTGCGGGCTCCTGTCGCAGAAGGTTCTCGAGGAGTGCGTGGCCAAGGCCCTGATTTCCTCGCATGGCTCGTATGACGTCACCAGAATAAAGTCCCCCGCCGTCCTCGAGGAGGCGCTCAATGAACTGGGGCTTGACCTACTGGATGCGGAGAAATTCCGGAACGCCGTGGAAATCAGCGGCGTGATTCCCTCCGCGGCCTACGAGAGACTGTCCATGTACTACGACATGATTAATAAGAACGGCGCCAACATGGATTTGAGCTCCCTTGACGCTCTGCTGAACGCCGAATACAGCATCTCACAGTACACCGTCTCTTTCCACTACAGGGACGCCGGACTTGCCCAGCAGGAAGGCGTGGCCTTCCTGAACGCGCTCTTGCGCGCCTACCGGAATTACTGCGTGAAGGTCTACAAGCACAACATATCCATGGGCAACTCGCTCGGCGTCATCGACTACCGCGAGTACGACTACGCCGAGGCCGCGAATATCTTCAACAATACCCTCAGCACTATCACCTCGCACCTCTCTTCGCTGGAAGACGCCGCGGGCAGTTTCCGCTCCACGGATACCGGACTGACCTTCCAAGACCTCCGCCGTACCGCCAGCGTGCTCAAGAATATCGACCTTGACCGCATTTCCTCCTACATCGTGATTCACAGCGTCTCCGAAAACGACGCGGAGACCGAAATCGCCTATTACCGGTGGCGGATTGAACAGATTGAACAGCGGAGAAACGTACAGCGTACCCGCTTTTACGCCCTCGAGGATTCTATCAACAATTACCGCAAGGACGACATCCTCATCATCAACGGCGTGAACGGAAACTCTGTGGTGTCCAGCCCCACGGACGTGAACGCCAACTACGACAGTATGATTCAGGACAAACTTGATGCGGAGGCCGCGATTTCCTCCTCCACGCGCTCCATCCGCTACTACGAGAGCGTGATTGAGGGCTTCGAGACCGCCGAGGCCACTTCCAAACCGGAGGACAACGCGTTTGTGCGGGAATCTCTGGAAATCCTGAACGAAAAGGTCAATCAGCTCATCTCCAATGTGAACCGGACCGCGAACGAATATTATGAGACCGTCGCGTTTGTTGACGAGGTGCGGGTGCTCATTCCCCCCACGTCGGAAGTCCCGCCGCTGATTACCATGACCACGGTCAAAATTGTCCTAGCCGTGGAAGCGCTCCTGTTTTTTGGATATATGGGCATGGCGTCCGTCTCGGGACTCCGGGAGGCCAACCCGCCCAAAAAAGAGCAGTCCGACGAGCCGAAACCCCAGCCCGTCGCGACAGTCTGATGTCCGTTCCGCCCTCCCGCCCGGGAGGGCTTTTCGCGTGTCCGCGTTTACGGGTGGCGCGGACTGGTAACGGCGGGAACCCGCGCGAGTTCCGCAAAATACAGGTCGTGGGCGGTCTTGAATATCTCGTTGTAGTCCTTGTCCTCCCCTGAGCGCAGATTCTCGTAGTACAGGTGCTCGTGGTCGGCAAGGGCCGGACGCACGCGGACGACAGTCGCCACGCCGACGTTGGAGCACGTCGCGGCGATACGCTTCATGTCAATCATGAGGCCCGTAAAGCTGGCGTTGGCGTACATCTGGCACACGCCCGCCCGCATGCGCTCCATATGGTGCTTTTTCAGGGTGTTGATAATCTCCCCCGCCGCCTGCACGTTTGGCTCAATCTCGTAGGCGGCCTTGATACTCCGCTTCCGGAAGGTCTCCTCCGTCAGGTCGAGAATGTGCCCCACGGACCTTTCCAGAATCCGGAGTTCCTGCCGGGCCTGCGCGGTGTAGGACGCGTTGTGCCTTGCGAGGTCGGCGGCGTTGTTCGCGATGCTCACGGCGTGGTCTCCGAGCTGTTCAAACTCCGTAATCACCTTGTAGTACTGGTCGAGTATGCGCACATGGTACTCGTTCTGCAAGTGGGGGAGCAGTTCCATGGTGTAGCGGCTGAGGCGGTCGGTCATGCGGTCTATGGCGTCCTCCTCCGTGAGAATCTCCTTGTGTACGCCCTCCTGATAGTTGTCGAGCAGGCGGAAGGACTGCTCGATATTGCGGCGCGCAATCGTGAACATCGTCATCATGAGGTTGTAACAGCTCCGCAGCGCAAGGGCGGGGGTGTCGAAGAAGACCGGGTTCAGGGCGTCGAGCTTTTCCTGATACTTGTCCTTCTTGCCCGGGGCGTCCGGGACGATTTTCCGGCTCATGCTCTCGTAGACGCCCAGCATAGGGAACAGGCAGACCGCGCAGGCGAGGTTAAAGACCGTGTTCGTGTTGGCGATGATTCCGGAGTTGACGGTCTGATTCCAGAGGCCGTCGAGCAGTCCGAGGCGGTGTACGACGGCCACGCCGGCGAGTACCAGCGCGCTCTTGCTGAGGTTGAAGAGAATATTGACAATGCCCACGCGGCGGGCGTCGGCCTCGGCCCCGATGGAGCAGACAATCGCGGTCGTCACGCAGTCGCCGAGGTAGATACCGACGATAATCGCATAAATCGCCTTGAACGTCAGCAGGCCGGAGGCGGAGAAGGCCTGTAAAATGCCCACGGCTGCGGAGGAGCTTTGCAGGACGAAGGCCACGCCCGCGCCCGTGACGTATCCGAGGAACGGGTTGGAGCCCAAATGGGAAAACATACGCTCAATGATACCCGACTCGGCGAGCGTATTGACCGAGGCGGTCATGTTGAGCAGTCCGGAGAAGAGAATGCCGAAGCCGATGGAGATTCCGCCGACGGACTGCGCGTTCTTCACGCGCCCGCTCATCAAAACGACGATTCCGATAATCAGCGCCACGGGCGCGAGCGTCGACGGCTGGAGGAAGCGGAGCCACGTCACGCCGCCGGAGGCGTCGAGGTCGAGGAGGCGGATAATCTGCCCCGTGACGGTCGTGCCGACGTTGGCCCCGATGATGATTCCCAGCGACTGGTGCAGGGTCAGGATACCCGCGCCGACCAGTCCGGCGGTAATCACGATGGTCGCGGTGGAGGACTGTATCAGCGCGGTGACGAGGAGCCCCAGCACGAAGGCCTTGACGGGATTGTTGGTCACCTGTTCCATGGCGACTTTGAGCGTGCCGGAGGAACTCCCCTTGAGGGAATCGCCCATCAGGCGCATTCCGTACAGGAACATAGCCAGTCCCCCCAGCAGGGACAGTACATCGAATGGATTCATCATACACCTCGTTTCTTCCGGGAAATGTGTCAGTGACGGAGACCGTTCTATTATAATCCCCCGGGCGCGGAAAAACAACTCCATTTTCCCGGCGTCCTCCCCTCTCGACTGGAAGGCTTTTGCCGAACTTCCGAGCCCCTCCGCACGCCGGAGAGCAAACGCGGCAAGATACCAGTTGACGGAACGGCGGGAATGGTATAGTATTGGGCAAGTCGGCTTTCCGGTTCGCCGGGAAGCGGGATTCTGAAACGAAGGTGAAACGCGTCATGGCAAACGAATGCACAAGCAACTGTTCGACTTGCGGGCAGGACTGCGCGCAGCGTACCGCGCCGCAAAGCATGCTGAAGGAACTCAGTCCGGAGGCGCGCGTGGAGAAGGTGTACGGCGTCGTCTCGGGCAAGGGCGGCGTGGGGAAGTCGATGGTCACAAGCCAGCTCGCCGTCATGGCCCGCCGCCGCGGCTACAAAGTCGGCATTCTGGACGCCGACATTACCGGCCCGTCCATTCCGAAGTGTTTCGGGGCAAAGGAGGAGGTGTTCGGCACAAGCGACGGAAAGATGATGCCCGTCAGTACCCGCACGGGCATTCAGGTCATGTCCGTGAACCTGCTCCTGCACGACGAGACCGACCCGGTAGTATGGCGCGGGCCTATTATCTCCGGCATGGTGCAGCAGTTCTGGACGGACGTTATGTGGGATTGCGACTACCTGTTTGTGGATATGCCGCCGGGAACCGGGGACGTGTCGCTGTCGGTGTTCCAGTCGATTCCGCTGGACGGCATTTTCATCGTCACGTCCCCGCAGGAGCTGGTTTCCATGGTCGTGGAGAAGGCCGTCAAAATGGCGGAGATGATGGAAGTCCCGATAGTCGGACTGGTCGAGAATATGAGCTACGTCACCTGTCCGGACTGCGGGAAAAAGCTGTACCTGTTCGGGGAGGGCAGGACTTCCGGGGCCGCCGCGCGGCACGAACTGCCCGTACTCGCCGAAATGCCCATCGAACCCGCGCTGGCCTCCCTTATGGACAAGGGGGAAATCGAATCGTTCGAGGGCGACTGGCTTGAAAACGCCCTGAATGCCATCGACCCCCAGTGACCGACAGCCGCGCCTAGCGCGGCTGTCAAGATTTTCGCGGGGCAGTCTATGAAATTTCGTAAAAATCGGCACTTGCAAAACCCCCACCGATTGTGGATAATAGGACATTATTTTACAGAGAGGCCGGGACAACCGTCCCGTATCAAACTGAACGGAGGGATTCTAATGTCAAACAACGTCCGTCCCGAAAGCATGGAGCGTATCACCACGCCCGCACTCGCCGAGGCATTCGTCAACGAACAGTGCCGGGTACTCAAAGAGCAAATCGGAGACAAACAGGTACTTTTAGCCCTGTCGGGCGGCGTGGATTCCTCCGTCGTGGCGGCCCTGCTCATCCGCGCCGTGGGGCGCCAGCTCGTATGCGTACACGTCAACCACGGCCTCCTGCGCAAGGGGGAGCCCGAACAGGTCGTCCGGGTATTCCGCGACCAGATGAACGCCAACCTGATTTACGTCGACGCCGTAGACCGCTTTCTGGACAAGCTCGCGGGCGTGTCCGACCCCGAGACGAAACGGAAAGTCATCGGCGCGGAGTTCATCCGTGTCTTTGAAGAGGAGGCCCGTAAGCTGGACGGTATCGCCTTCCTCGCGCAGGGGACGATTTACCCCGATATCCTCGAAAGCGGCCCCGTCAAGGCACACCACAACGTCGGCGGACTCCCCGAAGACTTGCGCTTTGAACTCGTAGAGCCGTTGAAGTTCCTGTTCAAGGACGAGGTGCGCGTCGTCGGGAAGGCGCTGGGCCTGCCCGATTCTATGGTATACCGTCAGCCGTTCCCCGGCCCCGGACTGGGCGTCCGCTGTCTGGGCGCTATCACCCGCGACCGCCTCGAAGCACTCCGCGAGGCCGACGCCATCCTCCGCGAGGAGTTCGACAACGCCGGACTGGCCGGGAAAGTCTGGCAGTATTTCGCCGTCGTGCCCGATATGCGCTCCACCGGCGTCCGCGACGGCAGGCGTACTTTCGACTGGCCCGTGATTCTCCGCGCCGTCAATACCCGCGACGCCATGACCGCCACCGTAGAGGAAATCCCGTGGCCGCTGTTGCACAAGCTCACGGCACGCATTACGGCGGAAGTCTCCGGCGTCAACCGCGTACTCTACGACCTCACGCCCAAGCCCTCCGGTACTATCGAGTGGGAGTAAGTAACGCGCCGTAAAGAATGGCTCAACCACGCGGTTTTGCAGGCTTTGGCTTACGGGTTTGATAGCATTTTGATAGCAAAAATTTCTACCGCCCTTATTTTTCTTGACGAAAAGTGTCGAGTGGCTTGCAAGTCGGACGATTTTTGGCAATTTTCGTTACAACAGAAGCAGTCCCGTCGGCCTGTGCCAAGGTCGGCGGGACTGCCCTTTTATCCAATATCTTACGGTAATTGAATGTCGTGCCAGTCCATCACGGTAAGCGATAAAAGAAGCGTACCTACCCCCGCGCAGGTAAATGTGTCATAATG
>CAMHDB010000051.1 GCA_946183715.1 uncultured Oscillibacter sp. | reverse complement strand
TGGTCGGGGAATCGGGCTGCGGCAAGACGACGCTGGCGCGGATTATCGCGCGGCTCCTGCCGTTGACGGGCGGGCGCGTTCTCTACGGCGACACCGACGTAACAAACCTGTCGGCGAAACAAATGCGGCCCCTCCGCCGCCGCGTACAGATGATTTTTCAGGACCCCTACGCGTCGCTTAACCCCCGTGAGACCGTGCGCGAAATCCTCTCGGCCCCGCTGGAGAGCATGGACATCGGCAAGGCCCACGAGCGCGAGACGAAAGTCTGTACGGCGCTGGACTACATCGGCCTCGACGTGTCCTTTCTGGACAAGTACCCCCACGAAATGTCGGGCGGACAGCGTCAGCGGGTGGCCGTGGCGCGGGCGATGATATCGAACCCCGACCTCATCGTATGCGACGAGCCGGTCAGCGCGCTGGACGTGTCGGTCAGGGGGCAGGTACTCAACCTCATGAAGCGCCTGCAGCGGGAGCGGGGGATATCGTACCTGTTCATATCGCACGACTTCGGGAACGTCCGGTACTTGTGCGACCGCGTGGCGGTGATGTACTTGGGGCGGATAGTCGAGGAGGGGACGAAACTGGACATCTTCGACCGCGCCGTACACCCGTACACGCAAGCGTTGCTCGCGGCGAACCCTGTGCCGGGCGTCCGGCGCGAACAGCGCGTGTTACTCCGCGGCGACGCCGCGGCGGCGGTGTACATTCCCTCGGGCTGTATCTTCCGGACGCGCTGTCTGTACGCCACGGAAGGCTGTGCAAAGGGCGAACGTCAGCTTGTACCCCTGCGGCGTTCCGACGGCGACACCCACCGGAGCGCGTGCCCGCGCTACCCCGGACTTTGAAAGGTGGCTTGTTCTATGTTACATAGGAAACTGTCGGCGCTGTGTCTGGCTCTGGCGTTGTCGCTGACGCTGACGGCCTGCGGCGGGGATTCCGGCGACGCCGAAAAGGTCATCAATATGGCCTACACCACCGCGTGGGGGAGTTTCAACCCCTACTATTCCGCGTCCACGACCATGTACGAACTCTCGCTCTACGACAAGGTTTACGACAAGCTGGTATTCACGGACATGGCGGGGGCGGTCATCCGGCCCCGGGCCGCCGATTCGTGGGAGAGCGCCGCGGGCGGTTTGGAGGCCGTGTTCCACCTCAACCCGGAGGCGTCGTGGTCGGACGGGGAGCGCGTCACGGCGCGCGACTGGGTATTCACGGCGCGGCTGTTGGCCGACCCGCTCTCGGCGTTCTCGACGCGCGTCTTTACGCACGTCCTCGCCGGGACGAACCCCGACGGCGTCATGACCGGCCCAGACGCCTTCGGCGCGGAGGCCCTCGACGACTATACTTTGAAACTGACGTTCAAGGAACCCACAGACCCCGACGACTTTCTCCTGCACTACAACCGGAAATTCCTCGTCCTGCCCGAACATATCCTCGGCGGCGTGGCCCCGGCGGAGATTCTGCAATCCAAATTCTGGCGCACCCCGACGGGCTCGGGGCCTTGTATCTACGTCTCGCAGATGACGGGCTCGGAAATGGTGCTCGCCCCCAATCCGCACTACCATTTGCACGGCGGCAACTGGGATAAACTCGTCTTGCGCGTACTCGATTCGGCAAGCCGCCTGACTGTGCTCATGTCGGGGGAGGTCGACCAGATTGAACTCGGCTCGAGTATCTCACCGGACGACAAGCCCACGGCGGAGGCCAACGGCCTCGACGTGCGCGACGGGGAGGTGCAGTCGTTCTTTATGGAAGTGCTGATTAACGAGAGCGGAATCCCGGACGAGAGAATCCGGCAGGCGCTCCATTACGCAATCGACAAGGACGCGATTGTAGAGGCGGCGGCGAAGGATGTCGGCTACCCCGCCTACGGCTACGAAATGCGCAATACCGACTACTACGACCCGTCGCTGGAGTTCCCCCGCGACGTGGAGAGGGCCAAAGCCCTGCTCAAAGAGGCCGGCTACGACGGACGCCCCTATACCATCGCGTTCGCGTCGAAGCGGGAGAATATCGCCGCGCTCCTGACGCAACAGTGGAAAGAGGCGGGTATCAACGTCGAAATGGTCATCGTGGACGTGGCGACGATGTTCTCGGGGCTGACGAGCGGCATATACGACCTTGGCCTCTCCGGGCACTCCGCGACGGCCTACTCCCTGTGGTTCGAGACGGAGTTCCCCGCCAATTCCACGAACGTGACGTTCTCCTCCGACCCCGTGCGCGACAGCTACGTCGACCGTATCAGCGCGACCATCGACAAAGAGGAGAAAATCGCGCTGGTGAAGGAGTACCAGAAGTACCTCGCGGACAAGACATGGTACATTCCGCTCTATTTCGCCGGGGAATACTGGGTGAAGTCGGCGCGGGTGTCGAACATCTGCAACGCCGCCTCCCTGATGTGCAACGATAATGTCTGGGAGTGGTATGTAAACTGATTCCGCCCATATAGAAAGGAGCGGGTTTCTATGGCGCGTTATCTCTACGAGCGGGTTCTGTCGGCCCTGCTGACGATGTTCTTTATCACGGCGATTCTCTACGTCCTGCTCGCGTCGATACAGGGGAGCGCGCTGGACGTGATGGGCGGTTCCGGCGGAGAAACGGCGGCGGAGTACGAGTCCGCCCGGCAAGCTCTCGGACTGGACTTGCCCCTCTGGCTCCGCTACGCCCATTGGCTGCGCGACGTACTCCGGGGCGACTTGGGCATGAGCTACCGCTACGGTATCCCCGTCGCGGAGGTCATCGGACAGCGCTTCTGGCCCTCGGTTCTGCTCATTGGCACGGGCGTTTCCTTCGCCGTACTGCTGGGGGTGCCCGTTGGCCTTCTGGCGGCCTACCGCCCGCGTTCCGTCTGGGACAGGCTCTCGTCGTTCTTCGCCCTGACGGGCTTCGCCGTGCCGCGCTTTATTACCTGTATCGCGTTCATCTACATTTTCTCGTTCAAGCTCCGCCTCGTGCCCGCGACGGGTATGCACTCCTCGGGGGTGGTGTCGTTCGGCGACCTCGTAAGCCATTTGATTCTCCCGGCGTCCACGATTACCTTCGGGGCCGTGGGCTACCTGATACAGCAGACGCGGAGCGCGTGTCTGGACGTGTTCCACGAGGACTACCTGAAGACCGCGCGCGCAAAGGGCCTTTCGGAACTGGAAGTCGTGCTCAAGCACGGCCTCCGGACGGCCCTCGCGCCGATTCTGACACAACTCATGGTCGAAATGCCGGAAATCGTCGGCTTCGCGGCAATCGCGGAGAAAATCTTCGGCTGGCCGGGTATCGGCTCCCTCATGATTGAGGCCATCCGCAACCGCGACATCCCGCTGACGATGGGCGTCACGCTCGTCATCGCGACCCTTGTGCTGTGCGTCAATATCCTGCTGGATATCGCCTACGGACTGCTTGACCCGCGCGTCCGGTACCGCTGAAAGGAGGCCGCCGTGAAAAAGTTCCGCAAGTCGAGAAGCGGCATGATTGGCCTGTGCTTCCTGATAGTCGAGGCGCTGTCGGTGGCGCTGCTCCCCGCGATTTTCCACATGGACCCGGTGTCGTCCGACGTACAGGCGGGCTTTCTGGCCGCGCCTTCCGCCGCGCACTTACTCGGCACCGACGGCGCGGCCCGTGACTTATTGGCCCGTACTCTGTGCGGGGGGCGGGTGTCGCTGTTAGTCGGCGTGGCGGCCCCGTTCATCAGCGTCACGCTTGGGCTTCCGCTGGGCCTCGCCGCCGGGTACTACCGCGGCCCCGCCGAGACAATCATCATGCGCGCCTGCGACGTGTTCATGTCGTTCCCGAGTATCCTGCTGTCGCTGATACTGGTCTCCGTGATTGGCCCGTCGCTGGGGGCGCTGATAGGCGTCATAGGCGTCATGGGCTGGACTTCCGTCGCCAAACTCGTCTACGCGAGCGTGCTGTCCATCCGGGAGAAGGAGTACATAGACAGCGCGGTGAGTATCGGGCGCACGGACTTCGAGATACTCCGCCGCGAGATACTCCCCGGCGTCAGCAGTCCCGTACTCGTGGCGCTCTCTCTCCGCGCCGGAAGCGCGATTCTACAGGAATCGGGGCTTTCGTTTCTGGGCGCGGGAATCCGCCCGCCGCAGGCCTCGTGGGGCGGGATTATCTACGCCGCGCAGGACTTGTCCGTACTGACGCGCATGCCGTGGGTGTGGGCGCCGAGCGGGATTCTGATTGTCCTGACAATCGTCGCGTTCCACTTCGTCGGCGAGGGCCTCCGCGACGCGTTAGACCCGAAAATGAAGCTGTAAAGGGGGCGGGAGCATGTCCGAAACACTGCCGGAAGTCCGGAACCCGACGGGCGACACGCCGCCGGAAGTCCGGGGAACGTCCGAAACACTGCTGGAAGTCCGCAACCTGACGGTCAAGCTGAAACTCGACAACAGTCAGGATGTCGCGGCGGTCGACGGCGTGTCCTTCACGCTCAACCGGGGCGAGACGCTGGGCGTCGTCGGGGAATCGGGTTGCGGGAAGACGCTCACGGCCTCCGCGATTATCGGCCTCCTGCCGCATACCGGTCGCGTCGCCGGGGGCGAAATTCTATTCGAGGGCGAGGACTTGACAAAGAAATCGCCGCGCCAAATGCGCGAAATCCGGGGGCGCGAAATCTCCATGATTTTTCAGGACCCGATGTCGTCCCTGAACCCTGTCTACCGTATCGAAACCCAAATGCGCGAGGCGCTCCGCGCCCACGGGAAAGTCAGCGCGAAAGAGGCGCGGGAACTCTCCGCCGAAATGCTCCGGAAAGTCGGGATTCCGCTCCCGGAAACCCGCCTCCGGGAGTACCCCTACCAGTTGTCGGGCGGACAGCGCCAGCGCGTCATGATTGCCATGTCGCTGTTGTCCAAGCCGTCCCTGCTCATCGCCGACGAGCCGACTTCCTCTTTAGACGTGACCATACAGGCCCAGATTCTCGAACTCCTCCGCACGCTCCAGCGCGAAATGAACGCCGCCTGCATTCTGATTACGCACGACATGGGCGTCGTGACCGAGAACGCCGACAAAATTCTCGTCATGTACGCCGGGCGCGTGGCCGAGTACGGCCCCGCCGAGGAAATCTTCTCCCGCCCCATGCACCCCTACACACAGCGCCTGCTGGGTTCCATCCCGCGCCTCGACGTGGATTCCGACTACCTGACGACCATCGAAGGCGCGGCCCCGTCCCTTGACCGTATGCCTACGGGTTGCCGGTTCTATCCGCGCTGTCCGCTCCATTCGGGCGTCTGCCACGAACAGGAACCGCCGGCCCTCCGTATCGGGGAGCATGTCGTATTCTGCCGCCGCGCGGCGGATGGAGAGAGTTCGTAAAGCCGCCCGCCTTTGGGAAATACCCCGCCGCGCCGGAGGGGTATTTCCCACGCACAGGAAAAAATTTGCGAAAGTCCTTGACAAGTACGCGAAATCCTGTTATGATAAGTAAGCTGACGTACCGGACAGGTCGCGCAGGTGTAGCACAATGGTCAGGGCACCAGCCTTCCAAGCTGGGGATGCGAGTTCGATTCTCGTCACCTGCTCCAAATCCGCGCCAGTAGCTCATCCGGATAGAGCAACTGCCTTCTAAGCAGTAGGTGGGGGGTTCGAGTCCCTTCTGGCGTACCAGTCCCTGCCGGGGCGTTTCAGTCACATATGGTGGGTGTAGTTCAATTGGCAGAGCACCGGATTGTGGTTCCGGGCGTTGTGGGTTCAAGTCCCATCACCCACCCCACAGGAAGCCGGGGAGGACAATTCCCCGCTTCCTTTCCTGTTTTATGTTGGGGCGTAGCCAAGTGGTAAGGCAAGGGACTTTGACTCCCTCATCCGCTGGTTCGAGTCCAGCCGTCCCAGCCATTTTTTTCGCTTCCGCCGCGCAACAGAATAGTTTGATTCGGTAGCTCAGTCGGCAGAGCAACTGCCTTTTAAGCAGTGGGTCCGGGGTTCGAATCCCCGCCGAGTCACCAGTCCGTCACCGGAAACCGAGGTTTCCGGTGACTTTTTTGCACTTTTCTTTCGGACACGCAAGTCAGGAGGCGGATTTCCCGCTTTCGCGCGAAAATCCGGGA
The DNA here is from genome assembly GCA_946183715.1 of uncultured Oscillibacter sp. Classification (GTDB taxonomy): domain Bacteria; phylum Bacillota; class Clostridia; order Oscillospirales; family Oscillospiraceae; genus Oscillibacter. The sequence continues at coordinate 3,898 of CAMHDB010000051.1, read as the reverse complement.
CAGTTGGTCGGCATAACATTTTTGCAGGGGAATTTTCCAAAATACGGAAGCAGTAGTTAAGGCGGAAAGAAACTGTAGAGAATCGGCAAAATCGCGCCGAAAATGGAACCCAGAATAGGCGCTTTTTCATACCGTTTCCCCGTTTTCAGCCCCTTTCATAAAATCCCTACAACAAAGTGATACCGACCGCGAGCCGTGGCTCCTTGACTTTTGAGGGGCTTATGCTATAATACAAACTGGTTTGATATGAATAGTAAACGACATTGATTTTCGCTTTCCACGGCTACGGAAGTCTCAGGACAATAGGAGCGCGGGCGGGATTAGGCAAACGTTTACTAAATTTCTGGTATCAGCGGTGCGTTTTAAGGAGGCGAATCTGTGATGGATGCGGAAAATCGCTCCAAGCGGAGTGCGAAAGTTTTATTGACCGCCATCGGCGGCGGCGTCATCATTGCCGCTACGCTCATTCTGACAACGCTTCTGATTGGGCAGAGCGCCCGCCGCGCCACCGAAGAAGCGGTGCATATGGTCAGCGACTTCTATCTGCAAGAACTGGCGGGACGCAGGGAACAGGTCGTGTCGTCTAATCTGAGAAACAATATTGAAAATATGCGTTCGTCGCTTGAACTGCTGGACGCGGAGGACTTGTCCAGCGAGGAAAATCTGCGGGCTTGGCAGGCACGGATAAAGAAGCTGTACAATCTGGAAAAATTCGCTTTCGTGGATACAAACGGCCTCATTTATACCTCTCTGGGAACGGAGGACACAATCGACGAATACCCCGTTGACTACAACGTTATCAGAGAACCGGAGATTTCCATTAAGAATCTGGAAAGCGACTGGAAACAGGTCATTATCGCCCTTCCGGTTGACCGGATTCCGTTCAACGGGCAGACGCTCACGGCGTGTTTCATGGAAATTGACATGACCCGTCTGCTGGAGGGCGTGTCGATTCAGACCAGTTCGAACAACGCCACCTTCTGCAACCTCTACTATGAAAGCGGGGTTCCGCTGACGGGCGTAGTACTGGGCGGCCTGTCCGATGACAGCAATCTTTTGGTTTCCTTGCGGGAGGCGGAGTTTACGAATCGCGGCTCCCTCGCGCAGGTTGAGGACGATTTTCGGAACAGTCGGGAGGGCATCATTAGCTTTACTTATCACGGCGCCGCCGAAAATATGTATTACATCCCTGTCGCGAATACCAACTGGATGCTCACCTATCTGATTCGGGAGAGCGTGATAAGCGACCGGATTCAGCCGATTTCCGAAGGCATTATTGCGCGCAGTCTCGCGCAGACTATGCTCACTATCGCGGCTCTGTTCGCGGTATTCTCTGTTATTGTTCATCAGGACCGTCAGGAGGCCGCTCTCACGATGGAGCGGGAAACCATGGAGGCGGAGAACCGCGTAAAGCGGCAGGAATTGGAGGAGCGTCTGAAACTTCAGAATCAGCTTTTGGAACAGGAGCGCCAGAACGAGACTATGCGTATCCTGCATGGGATGCTGCATTCCGGGCCTTGGTTCATGGACTTTGACGAAAACGGCGTGATGACCAGCGTGACGTGGACGGAAACATTTCGTCAAATGCTCGGGTATCAAAATCAAGAGGATTTTCCTGACAGGCTGGAATCGTGGTCTGACTTGCTGCACCCCGACGATAAAGACAGGGTTCTGAAAGAGTATGACGATACCATTCGGGATACTTCCGGGAAAAAGGTTTATGACGTGCAATACCGACTGCTGACCAAAGACCGGGGCTGGCGCTGGTTCCACGCGGTGGGACAGCTTACGCGCCGCCCTGATGGAAGCCCGATTACCTATATTGGAATCTTTGTGGACATTACCGAGCAAAAAGACATGGAGAGCAGGCTGTTCGAACAGCAGGAGTCTCTGAAAAACGCGCTGGAACAGGCCGAACAGGCCAACGCCGCGAAAACTTCCTTCCTGTCCTCCATGAGCCACGAAATCAGAACACCCATGAACGCCATCATCGGGCTGGACAGTATCGCCCTGAAAGACCCCGGCCTCCCGGAGCGCACCAGAGAGCATTTGGAGAAAATCGGCGGAAGCGCGAAGCACCTCTTGGGCCTGATTAACGACATCCTTGACATGAGCCGCATCGAAAGCGGACGCATGACCCTCAAGAACGAGGAGTTTTCCTTCCGGGAAATGCTGGAACAGATTAACACCATGATTCACGGACAGTGTCAGGCCAAGGGCCTGCGCTATGACTGCCAGATTATCGGTCATGTGGACGATTACTATATTGGCGACGACATGAAGCTAAAACAGGTGCTTATCAACATTCTGGGCAACGCCGTCAAATTCACGCCCTCCGGCGGGGCCGTGACGTTCCTCGTGGAGCCGCAGACCCGTTTCGAGCGGAACGCGACCATGCGTTTTGTCGTAAAAGATACGGGTATCGGCATGGATAAAGCCTACCTTCCAAAAATCTTTGACGCGTTCTCTCAGGAGGACGAGAACAAAGCCAACAAGTACGGCAGTACCGGACTCGGCATGGCCATTACGAAGAACATCGTGGAAATGATGAACGGCAACATCACGGTGGACAGCCAGAAGGGCGTCGGTTCGACGTTCACCGTCACGGTCACGCTGAGAAATTCCGACAGGATAGAGCGCAGCGTCAGGGAAATCCGTCCGCAGGATATGCGCGTCCTGATTGTTGACGATGATTCCGTCGCCTGCGAACACGCGAGGCTGGTCTTGGAGGAAGTCGGAATTGTCTCCGATTCCTGCCACAGCGGGGACGAAGCAATTTCCATGCTGGAGGTGGCGTATGCCCGGAGAGCCGCCTACAATTTGATTCTGGTCGATTTGCGAATGCCGGAGGAAAACGGCGTGGACGTAACCCGGAGAATCCGTGCGCTTTATAATGGCGAATCCACAATTATCATTCTGACCGCGTATAACTGGGACGACATCATTGACGAGGCCATGGAGGCCGGCGTGGACAGCTTCATGTCAAAGCCGCTGTTCGCGTCGGAAGTCGTGCGGGAGTTCCAGCAGGCGATTCAGCGGAAAAACATCGGGCGCGAGGCAGTCCGCAAGGCGGATTTGAAAGGGCGTCATATCCTGTTGGCTGAGGACATGCCGATTAACGCGGAGATTATGACAGAGTTACTGGAAATGCGGGAGATGGAAGTTGACCACGCGGAAAACGGGCGGATAGCCGTCAATCTGTTTGCGCAAAGCGAGGAAAACGCCTACGACGCGATACTGATGGACGTGCGGATGCCTGTAATGGACGGTTTGAAGGCGACCGAGGCAATTCGCGCGCTCAATCGCCCTGACGCGCAGACTGTCCCTATTATTGCTATGACCGCCAACGCGTTTGATGAAGACGTACAACGCTCCTTGCAGGCTGGCATGAACGCCCATTTGTCAAAGCCTGTGGAGCCGGAGCGGCTTTTTGAGACTTTAGAACAGCTAATCAGCGACGACAGGTCATGAACGTCTAAAGCCGTGAGGCGTCCCATGACAGCGTCACGAGTTTAAAGCCTCCCAGATTGCTTTGAGATTAGGCCCCTAATCCTCAGCATATCCGCGGAAATGCTGATTTTCCGCCCCGCCGGAATGAGCTTCCCGTCTGTAAACGAACGTCCTCCCAGTGCGCTGTGCGCAACCTGAAACGTTTCAACTTCCAGCGTCAGACGGCTTTCTGTTCTTCAGGCACGGTAATTGGCGGGGCGGCTGACCGCTTTCAGGTCAGCCGCCCCGCTGATTTTAGCCCGCTCTTTTCCCAGCTTTTGAGAACACGCCGTTTTATATGGCGTTCCTCCGTCGCTTTTTCCTCATTGTCCGCAAGCCGTGTGCCTGTCCAATAGTAAGCGATAAATAAGCGGTACGGCGCAAAGTAACCCGCCGGGGGATCAAGTCC
>CAMHDB010000050.1 GCA_946183715.1 uncultured Oscillibacter sp. | reverse complement strand
CGAAACGGGGCGTTACCACTACGCCGCGCTCCCCCACCGCTACAACGCCCGCGCCCTGCCGCAAGTCTTAATTAGCGACTTGAAAGAGGAACTCCGCGCGGGCAACGCGGGCCTGATTGGGCGCGACTTACGCCGGGAACTGTCGGCGAATATCGAGCGCGGGGAACAGAGTATTTTGTTCCTGAACCGCCGCGGAACAAGCCGGATGTTGCTGTGCATGGAGTGCGGACACGTCCCGGAGTGTCCGCGTTGCAGTGTGCCCATGACGTACCACGCCGCGAACAACCGCCTCATGTGCCACTACTGCGGGCACTCCGAACGCGGCATGGAGGAGTGTCCGGACTGCGGCGGGCCGTTGCGGCACGTCGGCGCGGGGACGCAGAAAGTAGAAGAGGAACTCCGGGAGTTGTTCCCGGGTTCGGAAGTCCTCCGCATGGACGCCGACACCGCCACCGGAAAACAGGGAAAATTACTCGCGAAATTTGAACAGGAGCGCATTCCGATTCTGCTGGGTACGCAGATGGTCGCGCGCGGACTGGACTTCGAGAACGTGACGTTAGTCGGGGCCTTACTCGCCGACGCGTCCTTGTATTTCGACCACTACCGCGCCGCCGAACGGACGTTCAGTTTACTGACGCAAGTCGTCGGGCGCGCCGGACGCGGGACAAGACAGGGCCGCGCCGTGATTCAGACGTACCAGCCCGAAAGCGACGTAATTCAGAGCGCCGCCGCGCAGGACTACCGCCGCTTCTACGAGACCGAAATCAGAATCCGCCGCGCGCGGCGCTGTCCGCCCTTCGCCGACTGGTTCACGCTGACGGTCTCGGGCGTCGAGGAACAGGCCGTATTTCTCGCGGCGGTGAAAGTCCGCGACACCCTCCGGAATCTGTTCGGCGCGCCGGAGTTTGCCGCCGAAATCCTAGGCCCCGCCCCCGCGCCCGTCCTGCGCGTCAACTCCCGTTACCGCTACCGGGTTCTGCTGGTGTGCCGGAACGAAAAGCCCGTCCGGGAACGTCTGTCGTGGCTGTCGGGGGAGTTCTTACGCGACCGCGCCGCGCGCGGGCTGTCGCTGTCCGTGGACTGCAACGGCGACAACTGACCAACGTTTAGCACAGTCGGGACAACGGCGAACGTTTCCGTAGTCGGGACAACGGCGAAAGTTTACCGCAGTCGGGACAACGGCGAAAGTTTGCCACAGTCGGCGGCAATTGACGAAACACGAAAGGATTATCACAGTATGGCATTGAGAAACATCGTGGAGCAGGGCGACCCCGTGCTGACGAAAAAGGCCCGGCCCGTCCGGGACTTCAACGGGCGGCTCTGGCTCCTGCTGGACGATATGCGCGACACCCTCGCCAACGCAGGCGGCGCCGGATTGGCCGCCCCGCAAGTCGGCGTACTCCGCCGCGTGTGTCTGGTCATGGACGAGAAAACAGAGGAGTATTACGAACTGGTCAACCCGGAAATCGTAGAGCAGGACGGCGAACAGACAGGGTTGGCTGTCTGAGCGTGCCGGGGAAATGGGGCATTGTGACGCGTCCGGAACACGTCAAAGTCCGGGCGCAGGACAGGCGCGGCGACTGGCACGAATACGAGGGTACCGGACTGACGGCGCGCGCGTTCTGCCACGAAATCGCCCATCTCGACGGGCACTTGTACACGGAGTTAATCGACCATTTCCTGTCGGACGAGGAGTTGGAGGAGTACCAGAGACAGCAGGACGAGCGGGAAGCCGGGGAAGGGGCGTGACGGAATGCGGATGGTGTTCATGGGCACGCCGGATTTCGCGGCGGCGGCGTTGCGGGCTCTCTCGGAGGCCGGACACGAGATTTGCGGCGTATTCACGCAGCCCGACAGGCCCAAGAACCGCGGACACAAATTAGCGGCGTCCCCGGTGAAGGAGTACGCGCTTTCGCGGGGAATCCCGGTGTTCCAGCCGCTCAAACTCCGCGACGAAGCCGCGCTGGAAAGTCTGCGCGCCTTGTCGCCGGAACTGGTAGTCGTGGCGGCCTACGGGAAGATTCTCCCGGAGGCGGTCTTGCAAGTTCCCCTGTACGGCTGTATCAATGTACACTCGTCGCTGTTGCCGCGCTACCGGGGCGCCGCGCCCATTAACTGGGCCATTCTCAACGGCGATACCCATACGGGCGTCACGATTATGCACATGGCCAAGGAACTCGACGCCGGGGACATTATCCTACAGCGCGAGACCGATATCGGGCCGCACGAGGACGCGCTGTCGCTGACGGGCCGCCTTGCCGCACTCGGCGCGGAGGCGCTTCTACAGGCCGTGGCGGCGATTGCCAGCGGCACCGCGCCGCGTTTCGCGCAAGACCCCGAACGCGTCACGTATGCGCCCATGCTGTCGAAGGAGCTTTCGCCCGTGGACTGGACGCGTCCGGCGCGGGAAATCCAGTGCCAGATACGGGGCCTTTACCCGTGGCCATGCGCCACGACGGACGCGATAGGCGGCGAATTGCTGAAATTATTCGCCTCGGAGGCCACCGGGGAGTACACCGACGCCCCGCCCGGTACGGTTACGGACGCCGGAAAGGCGGGTATCGGCATGGCGTGCGGGGACGGCACAATCTTACGTGTCACGGAACTACAGGCACGGGGCAAAAAACGGATGTCCGCCGCAAGTTACCTGCTCGGACACCCTGTCAAACCCGGCTGACGGGACGACAGGCGCAAGTTACCTGCCCGGGCACCCTGTCAAAGTCGGCGACGGGCCGGAATCCTGAAATCTGCCACGGGCGCAAATTATCAAACCCGGCAACGGGCCGAAATTCTGAATTGCGAGGTGTGTAACCATGTTTTATCGAGGCACAGCCAGCGCGGATATGATTTACCTGATTCTCCTGATACCCGTTATGATTCTCTCCGCATGGGCACAAATGCAGGTCAGCGGAAATTTCCGGAAGTACAGTCAGGTACGCTGTACGCGTGGCCTGACGGGCCGCGAGGCCGCCGAAGCCGTACTCCGTGCCCATCACGTCACAAACGTGGGAATCCGCCCCTGCGCCGGGTCCCTGACCGACCACTACAACCCGCAAGACAACTGTATTTATCTCTCGGAACCGGTCTATAATGTCGCGACGGTCTCGGCGGTGGGCGTGGCCTGTCACGAGGCCGGACACGCCGTGCAGTACGCCGAAAGCTACGCGCCCGTGCGTATCCGGAGCGCCATTATCCCCGCGACGCAGTTCGGTTCACAGGCGTCGTTCCTGTTCCTGTTTCTGGGGATTATCCTGTATTTCCAGCCGCTGTTGTTCATTGGAATCATTCTGTTTTCCCTGACTACCTTCTTCCAGCTCGTCACGCTGCCCGTAGAGTTCGACGCCTCCCGCCGCGCCATTGCCACTATCGAGAGTTCCGGACTGCTCAGCGAACCGGAAACCGACGGCGCGAAGAAAGTCTTGAAGGCGGCGGCGCTGACGTATGTCGCGGCGCTGTTGATGTCGGCGTTGCAGTTGCTGCGCTACGTGCTGATTTTCATGTCGCGCGACCGCCGGGGGCGCAGGTAATGCCGTCCCCTGTAAAACAACCGCCGTCGGCCCGCGACGCCGCGCTGGATATCCTGACGGCCTGCCGCCGTCAAGGCGCGTGGGCCGACGCCGCGCTCAATGCCCGCGTCATGCCCGCGACGGAGGCCGCGCTGTGCGCGCGTCTGGTCTACGGCGTCCTGCAAAACCGTATCCTGCTCGACTTCTACCTCAACGCGTTTTGCAAACAGAAAGTCTCGCACCTGCAAGAGCCGCTCGCGGATATTCTCCGAATCGGCGCGTACCAGATTCTTTTCCTCGACCGCGTGCCCGACCACGCCGCCGTGAATGAAGCGGTAAAGCAGTCCGTGCGCGCCGGACGCAAGCCCGCCTCCGGGATGGTCAACGCGGTATTACGGCGGCTTTCGCGGGAGAAGGCGTCGCTCCCCGCGATTCCCGACGCCGCGACGCGCCACAGCCACCCGTACTGGATAGCAGAGCGCGTCGGGGCGGTACTCGGCGCGGAGGAAACGGAACGCTTTATGGCGGAGAACAACCGGATACCGCCGATTACAGTACGGGTCAACACGGAGCGCGCGACGCCCGAAGCGCTACTGTCGGAATTGCCGGGGGCGGCGCGGCACCCGTGGGTACCGGACTGTCTGGAATTGTCGGGCGGCGGCGCGGTGACGGGCCTGCAAGCGTTCCGGGACGGGAAATTCTATGTACAGGACGCGGCGGCGCAACTCGTGACGCGCGTCGCCGGGATTACGCGCGGGCAGTCGGTGCTGGACGTATGCGCGGCCCCGGGCGGGAAGTCGTTCGGGGCGGCGCTCGACGGCGGCGCGGTGCTCTCCTGCGATGTCAACGCGAACAAGCTGCGGCGTATCGCCGACGGCGCGGCGCGCCTCGGACTTGCGGGGCGTATCCGTACCGAACAGGCCGACGGGCGCGACTTCCGCCCGGAGTGGGAAGCCAAATTCGACGCCGTACTCGTCGACGCGCCCTGCTCCGGACTGGGAATCATCCGCAAAAAGCCCGATATCCGCTACCGTGACCCGGCGGCGCTGTCGGAACTGCCGGAGTTGCAGTACGCGCTACTCCGCAACGCCGCGCGCTACGTCCGGCGCGGCGGGGCGCTCGTCTACTCGACCTGTACGGTTCTCCCGGAGGAAAACGAGGCGGTTACAGACCGATTCCTGTCGGGGAACCCGGACTTCCGGCGCGTGGCATTCGTACTCCCGGGGCGCGGAGACTTCCCCGGACAAGTCACGTTGTGGCCTCAGCGCGACAACACGGACGGCTTTTATATTTGCCGGATGGAGAGGGACGCGACATGAAGGAATACAAAGTCGTAGAGGCGCGCCGAGGCGGTCGCCCGCGACGGCTGGGAAGTCGTCAGCGTGAACTAAACCTGTCTGCTGATTACTCTTTCGCGGGAAGTCTGAAAGATACTTGACAGGACATCAAAAAAGCGTATGATTTGAAAGGAAGCCTATGCTCGATTTGAAATCCATGTCGCCGGAGGAATTGTCGGAGGCGCTGTCGCGGATGGGGGAGCCGTCGTTCCGGGGGCGGCAGTTGTTCCAATGGCTACAGCGGGGCGCGAAATCCCTCGACGAGATGTCGAACTTGCCCAAGGGCCTGCGCGACAAGTTACGCGAAAACGCGGTGCTGTCGCCGCCGCGAATCGCCCGGAAACAGGTCTCGCAACTCGACGGGACAATCAAATACCTGTGGGAGCTGTCGGACGGGAACTGTGTGGAATCGGTGCTCATGCGCTACCACCACGGGAATACGGTGTGCGTATCGTCGCAGGCGGGGTGCCGGATGGGGTGCGCGTTCTGCGCGTCGACCATCGCCGGGAAGGCCCGCGACCTGACCCCCGGCGAAATACTCGACCAAGTTCTGTTCACGTCTCTGGACGCCGGGACAGGCGTTTCCAATGTCGTACTGATGGGAATCGGGGAGCCGCTCGACAATTTCGACGCCGTGCTGAAGTTTCTGGAACTCCTCAACCACCCCGACGGGCTGAATATCGGCATGCGGCACGTTTCCCTGTCGACCTGCGGCCTGATACCCGGAATCCGCCGCCTCGCGGACTTGCGCCTACAGTTGACGCTTTCGGTTTCCCTCCACGCCCCCGACAACGAAACCCGCTCGCGTCTCATGCCCGTGAACCGTACCTACGACGTGGAGGCGCTGTTCGCGGCCTGTCAGGACTATTTCCGGCACACCGGGCGGCGGATTTCTTTTGAGTACGCGCTTATCGACGGCGTCAACGACCATGACTGGCAGGCGCAACGAATCGCCGAACGCCTGCACGGCATGCCCGCGCACGTCAATTTAATTCCGCTCAACCGCGTGACGGAACGGAATCTCCGCCCGTCGCGGCGCATGGGCGAATTTCAAGCGCTGTTGGAGCGCCTCGGGGTGACGGTGACGGTGCGTCGGAGCCTCGGCGGCGATATCGACGCCTCCTGCGGACAGCTCCGCCGGAGAGCCTTGGAACTTTCTGAAAAAAGAGGTGACGCGCAATGATGATTTACGGCGCGACAGACATCGGCATGGTACGGAAAGAGAATCAGGACTCCTACGCCATTCGCGCCGATTTCCCCTCCGGACACAAAGCGGGCGTCGTATGCGACGGCATGGGCGGCCCCGCCGGGGGACAGTTGGCCAGCAGTATCGCCGTCCGGGCGTACATGGACTGCCTGTCGCGGCGTCTGGAACCCGGCATGGACGTTTCCGAACTCCGCAGGCTGTCGCGGAAGGCGGTCTCGGAGGCCAACTACGCCGTATGGAGCGAGGCGCAGAGGATGGGCTACCATTCGATGGGTACCACGCTCGTCTCGGCGGTGGCGTGTGCGTCGGGGGTACTGGTCTCCAACGTCGGCGACAGCCGCGCCTACTTCCTCCACGGCGACCGGATTTTCCGTGTCACGCGCGACCATTCCCTCGTGCAAGATATGATAGAGCGCGGCGAACTCACCGAGGACGAGGCCCGCGTACACCCCAAGCGCAACCTGATTACGCGCGCCCTCGGCCCCGACAGCGCCGTGGACTGCGACAACTACGCCTGCCAGATTGGCCCCGGCGACGCTTTGCTGCTTTGTACGGACGGCCTCGTGAATACGCTCACCGACCCGGAGATACTGTCGGTAGTACGGGAGACGGCCCCGGAGGCCTGTCCGGCGGAACTGATTCGCGCGGCGCGCGGGCGCGGGGCACCCGATAACGTGACCGCCGTCCTCATGCTCAATCCGGAAGGGGGAGAGCCTTCATGACGGACCCATATATTGGGCAAATGCTGGAGAACCGCTACGAACTTCTGGAATGTATCGGAGTTGGCGGAATGTCGACCGTGTACAAGGCGCGCTGTCACAGGCTCAACCGCATGGTGGCGGTCAAGATTTTGCGGAGCGACTTGGCGCAGGACGCCGATTTCCGGCGCCGCTTCAACGCCGAATCGCAGGCCATCGCGCAACTCTCAAGCCCGAACATCGTGCAGGTCTACGACGTTTCCAAGGGCGGAGAACTCGAATATATCGTCATGGAGCTGATTGACGGTATCACGCTGAAACAGTATATGGAGCGGCGCGGGCGCCTCAACTGGCGCGAATCGCTGCACTTTATCACGCAGATTATGCGCGGCCTCGCCCACGCCCACAGCAAGGGCATTATTCACCGCGACATCAAGCCGCAGAATATTATGGTCCTCCGCGACGGGAGTGTGAAAGTGGCCGATTTCGGCATCGCGTGTCTGGAGAACGCCGCGCAGACCCTCACGCAACAGGCGCTGGGCTCCGTACACTATATCTCCCCCGAACAGGCGCGCGGAGACCACATCGACGCCCGCTCCGACATCTACTCCGCCGGAATCGTGCTCTATGAAATGCTCACCGGGCGTCTGCCCTTTGAGGGGGAATCGGCGGTATCGGTGGCGATACAGCACCTCAGCGCCGTGCCGCCTACGCCCCGCTCCATTGACCCCGACATCCCCGACCAGTTGGAGCTCATCTGCATGAGGGCCATGGTTCAGGACGTGAACCTCCGCTACCCGTCCGCCGAGGCCATGATTCAGGACTTGGACGCCTTCCGGAAAGACCCGGAAGTCAGTCTCGACTTTCAAATGTCGGACATCCGCCCGCCCGTGACCGACGAGCCGACGCAGGCTATCCGCGAGGGGCAGACGCGGCGTCTCGACGACAACTCCCTGAGGAGGCAGAACATGACACGCAACGAGGACGGCGAGAACTCCCGCAACGTCACGCAACTGGTACTCTTCTGCGTGGCGGGCTTTCTGGGGCTTCTTCTGGCGGTCGTACTCATCCGCGGCATTCTCAATTCCTTTGTGCGCAACGACCCCGAGGAACAACACATGGTTCGTTCCGTACTGGGCTACACCGTCGCGCAGGCGCGGGAATTGGAGGGCGTCAACGGCGTCTTCGAGATTGTCGAGGCGGGGAGCAAGTTCAGCGACGACTACGCCCCCGGTATCATCATGGAACAGGACCCCGCCGAGAACAGCTACCGCAAGGGCAATAATTTAATTATCCGCGTCTGGGTGAGTTCGGGCGAGGAGACCGCCAAAATGCCCGATGTGGTCAACCAGTCGGTCACGCAGGCGGAAAAGGTCACGCTGGCCGACTTAATCCGCCGATATTCGCTTACTGTCGAGGCCAATCAGGACGACGGGGAATACAGCGACGACATCCCCGCCGGGAATATTGTCGCAAGCCAGCCCGAGGAGGGGCGCGTACTGCACCGCGGCGACACAATCCGGTTGATTCTCAGCAAGGGCCCGCGTCCGCCGGCGACGTGGCCCCTGACGTACTTCGTAGGCATGAAACTGGAACTCGTGCTCAACCAGCTGGGCAATTTGGGCCTGACGCGCGGCAGTGTCGACTACGAGTACAGCGACGAACCCGAGGGGACGATTATCAGCCAGTCGCCCGCCGCGCAGACGCAGGTCACGGACGGGACGAAAGTCAATTTTGTGGTCAGCAAGGGGCCGGAGCCGGAACCCGAACCCGAGCCCGAGCCCGAGCCCGAGCCGCAACCCGAATCCGAACCCGAACCCGTAACGCCGACGGAAAAGAATATCGAACTCGTGATTCCGCTTCCGTCGGAGGGCGAGACGGGCTACATGGAACTCTATCAGGACGGGAAGCGCATCGAAAGCGGCACGGTGAATTTCAACACGGGCACGTACACCATGGAGCTGACCGCGACGGGAAAGACTGTCGTGACGGTCTACATGGATCAGGAGCGGCTTTACAGCGAGACCATCGACATGGAGCAGGCCGGAGACCGCTATATTTTGAGCAAGGACGAGACGACCGGCACGACCGACAATAACGACGACACGTCACAGCCGGACAGCGGCGCCACGCCCGCGACACCGACCGGGCCGCGAATCGGGGAGGACGGGACGGTCTACCCGCTTGACCCCGAGGACGAGCCGGGATACCAAGACCCGCACGAGGCGGCGGCGAGCAGTGCCATTGACGCGCTGATTGAGGCCATTTTCGGCGGGACGAACTCCAACGAATGAAGACCGGACGCATACGCAAAGCCCTGAGCGGCTTTTACTACGTGGAATCGGACGGCGAGACCTTGACCTGCCGGGCGCGGGGGAAATTCCGCAAGGACGGCGTGTCGCCGCTGGTCGGAGACCGCGTGGAAGTCCGCGAACTCGGCGCGGGCGAGGGCTTTCTGCAACGCGTACTCCCGCGCCGCAACGCCTTCAGCCGTCCCGCCGTGGCGAATATCGACCAGATGGTGATTATCGCGTCCGCCGCGCCGCCCGTCACAGACCCGTTTCTCATTGACCGTATGATGTCCGTCGCGGTATTCAAGGGCTGTCAGGTTTTGCTTTTGCTCAACAAGTGCGACCTGAACCCGGCGGACAGGCTTTACGGTATCTATCGCGCGGCGGGCGTGGAGGCGCTGCGCGTCAGCGCCGAAACCGGGGAGGGTATCGACACCCTGCAAACGCTCTTACAAGGCAAGCTGTCCGCCTTTACGGGCAACTCCGGCGTGGGGAAGTCCAGCATTCTCAACGCGCTGTGCCCCGCGTTCGGACTGCAAACCGGGGAAGTCAGCGACGCCCTCGGGCGCGGACGCCATACCACGCGGCATATCGAAATTTACAGTCTTCCGGGCGGCGGGGAGGCCGTCGACACCCCCGGATTTTCGTCGTTCGAGACGGAGGAACTCAATTTAGAACTCAAGGCCCATCTCCCGGAGACGTTCCCGGAGTTCGGCCCGTATCTGCAAGACTGCCGTTTCGCGGGCTGTTCGCACACGAAGGAGCGCGGCTGTGCCGTACTCGACGCCCTGCGCCGGGGCAAAATCCAGCCGTCGCGGCACGCAAGTTACGTAAGGCTCTACGAGGAGTTGAAGCCCCTGCGGGAGTGGCAGACAAACGCAAAACAAGGAGGCTTCTAACAGTTAAAAGAAACTTTTAAAAAGTTTCTAAAAGTTATTAAATTTAAGAGGGAGGTGAACCGTTAGGGAAATTTACTTGTTA
>CAMHDB010000049.1 GCA_946183715.1 uncultured Oscillibacter sp. | reverse complement strand
ATACGGCACTGCACTTTCATTTTCTGCGTCATGGGCTGTAGCGCGTTCATCATGGGCGTATTCATGAGGTAGCCGCCCGCGCACATAATGACGCCCTTCTTGGTGTTGATTTTGATGTAGTGCTGGTCGTTCTGGTCTTGGGCGATGACCCCGACAACCCGCTTATTCTCGTTCTGTACGAGCCGGACAAGGGCCGTATTGCAACGGATGATTTCGTCCGGGTCGTACTTCAAATCCTTGAGGTGGTCGAGAAAGACGGAGTTCGTTGTCACCGTGGCGTCGTCCTGATAGGCCTTCTTCTTTTCGGGACTGTGCCCGGTGGCGTAGGCCTTGTCGCGTTCGGGGTAGCGGGTGTCGCCGACAGCGCCCTCGTGCCAGATGGTGTACTTGCCGGAATCCTCCAGAATGTCGCCAATCCACTCGATGGCCTCGGCGCTGTTGTCGGCCCAGAAGCGCACGAGGTCGAAATTGACGTACCCGGTGCCGTAGCGCACGATGTCCTCGATGGCCTCCATTTTGTCAATGGCGGTCTGCGGGTACCTCCGCGCGGTCTGCTTCTGCCACTTGGTGTCGATAGCGCCCATGTCGCCCCGGACGCTGGTCGGCTCGGCGTTCTTTTCGATAACGAGTACATTGGCCCCGGCCTCGGCGGCGGTCATGAGCGCGGGCCACCCGGCGGTACCAAGGCCGACAATCAAAATGTCGGTGTCAAGGGTTTCGGTGATGTCGGCGTCGGCGATTTCGGGGGCCTCGCCGAGCCAGTCCGACGCGGCGCCGTCGTCGGCCTTCGAGACTTCCACCGCCTGCCCGCTTGCCTGCGAGATACAGTCCGCCGCCGCCGTGCGGATTGCGTTCGACGTGACAGTAGCCGTCGCGACTACGTCCACGTCCGCCGACTGCTTCGACAAAATCGCCTGTTCCATCTGGGGGCCGATTTTGCCGCCGATGTCGGGCGTCTCGCCGGATACGTCGATTTTCACGTCGGTTATCGTGGTTTCGTCGAAAGTCATGGTGACTTTCACGTCGCTGTCGATACCGCGCGCGGAGGCGCTGTAGGTGCCGGGCGTGAACGTCAGGCCGCTCGCCGCCGCGTTGATTTCCTCTTTCAGTCCTTCCGACACGTTCGCCATGCCGGAGGGTGCCGCGGTCGATGTCTCCGCCGCCGGAGCGCCCCCTACTTTCTCCAGTACGCCCAGCGCCGCGATACTCGCCACGCCCGCCGCGAGGCCTTTGACGAAAGTCCGCCGGGTGATTTCCTTCTCCGCCATTAAGATTCCTCCTTATTGTTCCCGTTGTTTTCCGAAGGGTCTGAAACTTCATCGGGCGACGCGTCCCGACTGTCTCCGCGCAGGCGGGCCGCCAGCATACAAACCAGAATGCTCAGTTCGTACAGTCCCAGCAGGGGCACCGCCACCATAATTTGCGACACGATGTCGGGCGGCGTAATCACCGCCGCGACAAAAAAGATAACGACTATCATGACTTTGCGGGCGCGTTTGAGCCACTCGATTTTGAGTAAGTTCAACTGCGTCAGCAGAACCGTCACTACGGGCAGTTCAAAGATGACGGCGAAAATGACGAAAATCGTCAGCAGGAACGAGACGTAGTTCTGCACGCTCACGGACGATTTGACGCCGCTACCCTGACTTAACGAAATCAGGAAGCGCAACATGAACGGAATCAGGGCTTTCGCGGCGAACAGAATGCCGAGTACGGCGCAGACAAGCCCCGAAAGCATGGTCAGGACATAGAACACGCGTTCATTGCGCCTTAGCCCCGGGCGGAGGAACGCCCACACCTCGTAGAGTACAAGCGGGAGCGTCACGCACGCCGCGCACACGAACGACACCGACACGTACTGCAAGAGCATTTCCTGCGGCGACAGGTACACGAACACGTAGCCGTAGGCCTCGCCGATTTCGAGCAGGGCCCGGACGATTCGGTCGGCGAACCAAAGCCCCGCGCACATGCACAGTACCAGCGCCGCGACGCAGACTATCAAACGGTTCCGGAGTTCGCGCAGGTGGTCGGTGACGCCCATTTCCCCGGCGTTATTCCTCGGCGTTCTGCTCTTGGCTTTCACGGTCGGCCTCGTCGAGTCCCGCCTTGAACTGCTTGACGCTCTTGCCCATCATGCGCGTGAGCTTGGGAATCTGCGTCGGGCCGAACACGATGACCACTATCAGCAGGACGACAATTAACTCATTCATTCCGATTCTCATAAACGAACCTCCCCATTACAGGCTGACTTCCGGCGTCGCGACAGGTTCAGACGATACCGCTTCCGGCGTCGACGCCGCGACGGGTTCCGCTTCTGGCGTCGACGCCTTGCGCGGGGCCTTCCCGATTTGCTCCAAAGAAGTCTTGACTTCTTTCAAGTTCCCCTTCACCGCGCGGTCGAGTTCCTCTACAGGCTCCATCGCCTCCCGTAAGGGCCGCTGGGCCTCCTCCAACGGCTCCACGACGTTCTCGCGGATTTCCTTTGTAGCCGCGTCGGAGGCCTTCCGGAACTCCGCCAGCGCCGCGCCGAGTTTGCGCGCGTACCGGGGGAGTTTGTCCGGCCCGAGTACCAGTAACGCCACTATCAGCACGACAATCAACTCACTGACGCCAATCTTCATAGCGTTTCCTCCCGTCTGTGAAAAACGACAAAAGAAGTATAAGCCCTTTCGGGCTTTTTGTCAAATTTTTTTGCTTTCCGCCGAACGATTTCCGCGCGGGTATGCTATACTTTTCCGTACAAGCCACGAAAGGAGCGGACGCCATGCCTGACAGGAATCTCGGACTGTACATTCACGTCCCGTTCTGTAAGTCGAAGTGCGCCTACTGCGACTTCTACTCCCTCGCCGACGCCGACGAACTCATGACGCCCTATGTCGACGCCCTACGCGCACAGCTCGACGCCTTCTCCGCGCGCGCGGCGGGCTACGTCGTCGATACGGTGTACGTCGGCGGCGGTACGCCGTCGTATCTGGGCGCGGCGCGGCTGTCGGGCGTACTCGACGCCGTGCGCGGCGGCTACCGTCTCGCGCCGGACGCCGAAATCACGCTGGAAGCGAACCCGGACAGCGTGGGCGACTGGTTCGACGTACTCCGCGCGGCGGGCTTCAACCGGGTATCGCTGGGCGTACAGTCGGCGGACAACGCGGAGTTGCGCGCAATCGGGCGCGTCCACACCGCGGAACAGGCCGCCGACGCCGTGTCGGCAGTCCGCCGCGCCGGGTTCGGCAACCTGTCGCTGGATTTGATATACGGCCTCCCGGGACAGTCGGCGGAGCGCTGGCGGCGGAATGTGGAATACGCCGTCGGCCTCGCGCCGGAGCATTTGTCCTGCTACGGGCTGAAATTAGAGCCGGGGACGCCGCTTTACAGGCGCCGGGGGGCGCTGTCGTTCCCCGACGACGACGCGCAGGCCGACATGTACCTGTGGACGGCGGAGGCGCTGTCGGAGTACGGCCACCGTCAGTACGAGGTATCGAACTTCGCGAAACCGGGCCGGGAATCGCGGCACAACCTCAAATACTGGACGCTGGGGGAATACTTAGGTTTCGGGCCGGGGGCGCATTCGGATTTCGGCGGGGTACGCTTCGCGTGGGCGCGTGATTTGAAGGCCTTCACGGCGCGGGCGTGGGCGTACTCGGAATCGGCGCTCATTTCGCCGGAGGAGCGCGCGCGGGAATGGCTGATGTTGGGCTTGCGTACTTCCGGCGGCGTGAGCCTGTCGGAGTACGGGGAGCGCTTCGGGCGAGAGTTCGACGCCCGGTTCCTGTCGGAGTGCGTCGCGGCGGGCTACGCCGTACAGGACGCCGGGCGCGTGTCGCTGACGCCGCGCGGCTTTCTGGTGTCCAATCAGATTATCGGGCGCGCCCTCGAACTTGCCAATTCGCCCCGGTTCGGCAAAAGCTGAAAAAAAGACTTGCGCGGCGGCCCCGGATTCGCTATAATACAGGGACGAACACAATACGAGGAGGGTTTTACAAGTCAAATGAGCGCATCACGAGAAAAGCAGAACCGGAAAGACCGTACCGCTTCCGGACAGGTCGCGCCGAAAACCGCCCGCGAGGCCCAGCAACGCAAGGAAGAACGCCGCAGTAACTTCGTCTACGGCCTGATTGCGGCGGCGTTCGCGGTCGTGGTCGTCGCGGCCATTATCTGGAACTCCAACATTATCACCCGTTCGGCGACCGCCGCCACCGTCGACGGGCAAAAGTACAACGTCGCGCAGGTCAACTTCTACTACCGCAACGCCTACCTGATGTTCATGAATCAGTGGTCTTACGCCGCGAGCTACTTCGGGCTGTCGACCTCCCTTCCGCTGGACAGTCAGGAAGTCAGCGACACGGCGGCCTCGTTCCTTGACCTCGACCTGTCGGAAAACGAGGGCATGACGTGGAAGGACTACTTCCTTTCCGAGGGCCTCAGGCAGATTGCGGACGTACAGAACGGCTTGAAGCAGGCCTCCGCCGAGGGCTTTGTCTTCCCGAAGAGCGTGCAGACGCAGTACGACTCCGCCGTGGACGCGCTGGCCAAATCCGCCCGCTCCGCCGGGACAAGCGTCCGTCGCTATCTTCAGGCGACATTCGGCAACATGGTCTCCGAGGGCGTCTACAAGGCGGAACTGCTCCGCATGATGAAGTACGACGCCTATACGGCGGCCTATCAGGATACTTTGACGTACACGCCCGAGGAAATCGAGACGGCCTATAACGACGACAAGCAGTCGTTTGATTGCGTGTCCTACGAGGCGGTTTCCGTCGACGGTTCGCTGGAACTCGAGCAGGACGAGAACGGCGAGGACATCCCCGCGGCGGACGGCGAGGCCGAGGCGGCCCGCAATTCCGCGAAAATCGCCGCCGACGCGCTGGCGGCTGGCGTCCGCGACGGCGGAACGCTGTCGGCGCTGAGCGAGGGGATGGAAAAGGCGTCCGCGTTCTCCGGCTCCAAGGACAACTACGAGACTTGCACCTATACAAGCGACGAGTTCGCCGACTGGCTCTTTGACCCCGAACGCAAGGCCAATGACGTGACGGTCATCGAAAACGGCGATACCTTCTACGTGGTTCAGTTCCAGAACCGCTTCCGCGACGAGGAGAAGACCGTGGACGTGCGGCACATTCTGGTTATGCCCGAGGACGGGGAACTCTCCGAGGAAGACGAGGGCTATCAGGAGGAGCACGACGCGCTGTGGGCCGCCGCGAAAGCGAAGGCCGACGAGATTTACCAGCAGTGGCAGGACGGCGAGGCTACCGAGGAATCGTTCGCGGCACTGGTCGAGGACAACACCGACGACCCGGGCAGTCAGTACGAGGGCGGGCTGTACGAGCGCGTCTATCAGGGACAAATGCTGGCCGAGTTCAACAACTGGTGTTTCGACCCGGCGCGCAAACCCGGCGACACTGACATTGTCGAGACTTCCTCGGGCTACCATATCATCTACTACGTGGGCGACGACCCGCTTGTCCGCTGGCAGGTACAGGTTTTCGACAAACTCCGGGACAACGCTTACGACGAGTGGGAAGAATCGCTCCACGCCGACGCCGACATTCAGAAGCAGGAATTTGGTATGAAATACGTGGGATAAGCGCAAAGCGGGAACCGGACATGTGTCCGGTTCCTGTCGTTACAGAATGTACTCCATGCCGATTTTCTGGGGCGCCATGCCGCGCCGCTCGTAGAAGCGCAACGCCGACGGATTCAGCGCCCATACATTCAGGGTAACATTGTAGCACCCCGATTCCCGCGCGAATGCCACCGCGTGTCCGTACAGCGCCTGTCCGACGCCCGTCCCGCGAAGCGCCTCGTCCACACACAGGTCGTCAATGTACAGCGTCTTGATGTCCGTCAGGATGTTGTCATTGACGGCCTGTTTCAGCATACATATCATATAGCCCTGTACGGCGTCGGCCCCGTCTACGCAGACGAAAACCGGCGTTTCCGGATTCCGGAAAATCTCCCGCAACTGTTCGGCGTCGTACTTCGTGGCGGGGCCCTTGAAAAGGTCGGGGCGTCCGTTGTGGTGTACCATGTTCACCTGTTCCAGCAGGCGCAGTACCGACGGAATGTCGCGCTCCGCCGCGTTCCTGACTTGATTCATACGCAGTCCTCCTTGATACTTCTCCGGTCGGGCAGGCACACGACTTCCCCGGCCTTACGCGTGGCGTTCAGGTCAATCAGGCGCTGGTTACGGCTCCCGCGAAAGCGTAGCGAAATGTCCTTCAAGGCCTCGACGAAGCGCCCGTCCACCAGTACGTCTATCAGCGACAGCATGTCCTCCGTAGTCTCGCGGCACGGGTACGCGCCCTCCGTGCGCAGTTCGTCCAGCGTGAAACCGGAGTAGCACCAGATAGTTTTCGCGGGGTACGCCTCCCGCACGCGCCGCAGGAACGGGAGTAGCACGCGCTGATTGTCCGGCTCGAACGGCTCCCCGCCCAGCAGGGACAACCCCGCGATGTACGACGGCGACAGCATTTGTAAAATGCGCTCCTCCGTCCCGGGCGTGAAGGGCTCCCCGTACTCGAAATCCCACGTCTCCGGCTGGAAGCAGTGCGCGCAGTGGTTCGTACAGCCCGACACGAACAGGCTCACGCGCACCCCTTCCCCGTTGGCGATGTCGCAGTCTTTGATCGTTCCGTAATACACGGCCCCGCCTCCTTTCCCCGCAAGACTACTCCCTCCCGGCGAATCTGTCAAGGCATAAAGCCTGACTTGTCTCTTTTGTACGGAATAGACCCCTGTTTTTGTGAATTTCCCCAAAAATGCGGAGAGACGCTTGCACATTTCTGTCCGGGGCATTATAATTCAGTTGTGCAAGACCCGATACAACTTTGGAAGTAAGGAAAGGAAGGAGATTGTTTCATGCTGAGTATCAACATGGAGGATGTCATCAACGTGATTAACTCCATCAGAACGCACCTGATTGCAATCGCGGTCATTCTGGTGGTGGGAATCGTCGTGGCGATTCTCGCGGGGCGCATGGGCAACAAAAAAGCACTGGTACGGGGTTCGTCCCTGCTGGCCATGCTTCTGGCCCTGACGCTGACCGTCAACCTGATTTGCACGGGGCCCATGAGCACCATGCTGGACCTCATCAGCGGAAGCGGCACCATCGAGGAGGCGACCGCCGCGGAGGCGCAGGAACTCGCCGTGCAGATTGCCCGTGAGGGTATCGTACTCGTCGAGAACCGGGGCGGATTCCTGCCGATGTCCTCCGGCGCAAAGCTCAACGTCTTCGGCTGGGCGTCGACGGCGGCCTGCTACGGCGGCGCCGGCTCCGGCGGCCTCAACGACGCCTACGCGAAAGTCACGCCCCTGCAGTCCCTCAACG
This sequence comes from uncultured Oscillibacter sp., assembly GCA_946183715.1. Lineage (GTDB taxonomy): Bacteria > Bacillota > Clostridia > Oscillospirales > Oscillospiraceae > Oscillibacter. The sequence continues at coordinate 2,706 of CAMHDB010000049.1, read as the reverse complement.
ACGCCGGAATCGAGACCAACACCGAACTGACCAACTTCTATGTCAGCTACAAGGACGGGCGGCCCGAGGTGGGCATGTGGGCGCAGGACTGGACGCTCCCCGAACCCGCCGTGTCGCTCTACACCGACGACATGATTGCCAACGCGCGCAAGTTCTCCGATACCGCCATGTTCTTTATCGCGCGTTCCGGCGGCGAGGGGGCCGACATCCCCTATGACATGACGGGCATCGTCAACGGCAGTTATCAGGACGGCACCACCTACACCGCCGCCACCTACGACGACAACCTCAACGCCGGAAACGACTGGAACGAGGGCGACACCTATCTGGACTTGTCCAACCGGGAACGCGAACTCCTTGACCTCGTCTGCGCCAACTTCGACAACGTGATTGTGGTCGTCAACTGCTCCAACAGCTTCAACCTGACCTTCGTCGAGGACTACAGCCAGATTAAGAGCGTCCTCTGGGCGCCGTCTCAGGGACATGTCGGATTTACCGCGCTGGGCGAAATCGTCGCCGGGGAAACCAATCCCTCCGGGCGTCTGGTCGACACCTACATCCGCGATTTCAAGTCCGCCCCGTGGTGGAACAACTTCGGCGACTTCAACTATACCAACATGGACGAGTTCAAGTCCACGACGAGTTTCGGCGGCGGCGCCGTGATTCCCTCCTTCGTCAACTACGTCGAGGGCATTTACGTCGGCTACCGCTTCTACGAGACCGCCGCCGCCGTGGGCCTGATTAACTACGACCAGTACGTGCAGTATCCGTTCGGCTACGGCCTCTCCTACACGACCTTCAGCCAGACGATGGGCAGTCTGACCGAGACCGCGAACACCGTCGAATTTGATGTCATCGTGACGAATACGGGCAGCGTGGCGGGCAAGGAAGTCGTGCAGGCCTATTGCAACCCGCCTTACAACGAGGGCGGAATCGAGAAGGCCACCGCGAACCTCGTGCAGTTCGAGAAGACCGGACTGCTCCAGCCCGGCGACACCGAGACCGTACACGTCGTGATTAACAAGGACGACCTCATGTCCTACGACTATCAGCGCTCCAGAAGCTACGTCTTGGAGAACGGGGACTACGTGATTTCCATCAACCGCGATTCGCATACCCAGATTGCCTCGCAGGTCTGGAACGTCCCCGAGATGATTGTCTACAACAACAATAACAAGCGCGACAGCGACCAGATTACCGCGTCGAACCTGTTCGACTTCGCGGCGGGGAACGTGACGTACCTGTCCCGCGCGGGCGGCTTCGCCAACTACGCCGCCGCCACCGCCCCCCCCGCCGATTTCGAGCTCCCCGCCGACAAGAAGGCCACCTTCTACAACATCAGCAACTATCTGACGGCGGAGGCCACCGCGCTGGATGAAGACCCCGACGCCGCCCCCGTCACGACGGGCGCGAAAAACGGCCTCACCCTCACGGACGTGCGCGGACTGGACAAGAACGACCCCAAGTGGGACCAGTTGATGGACGAAATGACGCTCGACGACATGAACGCGGTCATTTCTCTGGGCGGCTACCAGACTGCCGCTGTGGCGTCGGTGGGCAAAGTCCGCACGAACGACTGCGACGGCCCGTCCTCCATCAACAATAACTTTACGGGCGTCGGCTCCGTGGGCTTCCCCGTCGGCGTCGTGATTGCCGCCACGTTCAACAAGGAACTCGCCGAGGAGTTCGGCGACAGTATCGGCAAGATGGCCAACGAGATGGACGTTTCCGGCTGGTACGCCCCCGCCATGAACATCCACCGCACGGCGTTCGCCGGACGCAACTTCGAGTATTATTCGGAAGACCCGGTTCTGTCGGGCTATATCGCCGCCGCCGCCGTCGCGGGTGCGCAGAAGAACGGCGTCTACGCCTATATGAAGCACTTCGCCATGAACGACCAAGAGGGCAACCGCTGCGACATGCTCTGTACGTGGAGCAATGAGCAGGCGATTCGCGAAATCTACCTCCGCCCGTTCGAGAAGTGCGTCAAGGATTCCGACTGCCTCGCGGTGATGTCCTCGTTCAACTACGTCGGCAACCGCTGGTCGGGCGGCTGCAAGGAATTGCAGACTACCGTACTGCGTGACGAGTGGGGCTTCAAGGGCTTCGTCGAGACCGACTACTTCGGCGTCTACGGCTACATGAGCGCTGACCAGGGAATCCGCAACGGCTCCGACCTCATGCTCGTCAACTACGCCACGGAGACCAACGACGTGCGTTTCCGCGACACCAACGGCGCGAAACAGGCCATGCGTACCGCCGCCAAGAATATCCTGTACGTCGTGGCCAACAGCCGCCAGTACGCGGAAGGCAACCTCAACACGGGTATGGCGTCGTGGAAAGTGACGATGTACGTCATTGACGCCGCGATTGTGGCCTTTGCGGCCGTCGCGTGGTTCCTGCTCTACCGGAGCTATAAGAAGAAAGTCGAGAAACCGGAGACTTCCGGCAAGTAATCGGCGCGCATTCCTACCGCGACAACGGAGGCGGCTGTACAGTCGTCTCCGTTCTGCAATCAATTGAAAGGGGCGGAGAGTTTGAAACATCAGGATTTAATTTCGCAGATGAGCCTGGAAGAGAAGTGCTACTTCTTCTCCGGGAAGGACTTCTGGGAGAGCAGAAGTCTGAAACGGCTGGGAATCGGGGGCATGACGATGTCCGACGGCCCCCACGGAGTACGCAAGCAGGAAGGCGCGGGAGACCAGC
>CAMHDB010000048.1 GCA_946183715.1 uncultured Oscillibacter sp. | reverse complement strand
CGGCGTAGACGCGCTCCAGATTGTCGCGGCCCTCGTCGTTGTAGCCGTAGCCGGTCGTGGCCGCGAAATGCGCCGCGCCGACGCGGTTCCGCCGCATGGCGTCCAATACTTTCGCCTGATTGTACTCCGCCACGCGGTCTATCTCCGCGAACCGTGCGCGCAGTCCGTCGAGTACCCGCGCGCCGTAGTCGCAGGTTTCCGGCGCAATCCCGAGTTTTGCGTAGGCCTCTTTCAAGTCGTGTTCCGTCACGCTATCCCCTCTTTCCGTGTGATGGGCAAATCTTAGCACACGCCGCCAAATTTGTACAGAAATATTTCCGTCCGGGGTTTGACATACCCGGCGAAATCTGGTATGATAAACAGGCTTTTGGGGAAATCGGGCCAATATCCCGATTTCCTGAAACCGGAAAGGATGGAATTTCATGGAATCCGACTTCGATTTTCTCTCCGTCGACTTCTTCACCAAGGCGAAAGTCTACCCCGGCAGTGTCGGCACATTCCGCTACCGTTTCGAGCGGTTCTCGTGGCCGGGAAAGGAGGACGCCCGTATACAAGTCTGGGTCTATGAGAACATCTGCTTTGAACAGGCACGGCAAATCGAAACGGAGACATTCCCGTGGACCCCGGACGGCGTGCAGGCCATCCGGGCGTGGCTGGAAACGAAAATACGGGAGCGGGGCGCGGAACCGTATCGCGTCCCCTTCCCCGGTAATCCCTGAATGGAGGCGTTATGGACGATTTTCAAGTAATTCTGGAAGAACTGGACAAGATGGAATCCGAATCCGAGGCGCGCGAACGCGAGCGCGCGCGTATCCGCCGCTGGCGCGTGGCCAAACAGCGCCGCAGAGAGCGGCAGCGCAAACAATTGACGTTGCTGTCCTTCCTGTTTTGCGGACTGCTGGCCCTCCCGGTCTCCTCGGCGATTTCCGCCCACTTCCACGGCGCGTCCGGGACGCTGACCGCTTCCTGCTCCGTCCCCTTTGAGGAGACGTTCGACGGCGGAGACACCCTCGTCGGAGACCAGTCCCTGAAATCCGACGTAGTCGCGGACATGGTCGCCGCCCATTCTGACGAACTCTCCGAAACCGATTTCTACGCCTACGAGAACCCCGAAAACCTCCTCCCCGGACAGGCTCAGCCCAAAGCCGTCGAGAATCCGGAGAACCTCCTGCCCACGACAGGCAACTATGCCTACCCTTCCGCCACGCCGTCGCAGTCGAAACCCGCGGCGAGCGCTGACGCCTCCGCGAAACCCGCGGCGAGTACCAATGTCCCCGCGAAACCCGCGAACACCGTCGACCCGCTCACGGAGAATCCGGAAAACCTCCTCCCCGGCGAAACTTCCGACTACGCCTCCACCAGAAGCGCGTCACAGAAATTCGTCCCCGCGCGCGGGGCGAAAACCATTACATTGGGCGAGTCGGCGGAAATCGGCAGTCAGTACGCCGTGCTCCTCGACGCCGATTCCGGGTACATCTACGCCGAGCGCAATTCCGACGTGAAAGTCCCGCCCGCCTCCATGACGAAAGTCCTGACGCTCCTCGTCGCCGTCGAAAAGCTCATTAAAGTCACCCCCGAGGGCGTCAAGGGCATGGACACCAAAGTGACCATCACGAAGCCCGTCACCGATTACTGCTACGCCAACAATTGCAGTATCGCGGGGTTCTCGCGCTGGGAGACCGTCACCGTGCGGGATTTGCTCTACGGCTGCATTCTCCCCTCCGGGGCCGACGCCTGTCTTGCGCTTGCGCGGCACATCTCCGGCTCCCACGAGGCTTTCGTAGAGCTCATGAACCAGAAATTAGAGGAGTTAGGCATTTCCAAAACCGCCCACTTCACGAACTGTATCGGCCTCTACAACCCCGACCACTACTGCACCATGCGCGATATGGCCGTCATCATGCGCGCCGCTATGAACCACTCCATATGCCGCGTGATTCTCAGCGCGCGCACGTTCCGCACGTCCTCCACCGCCGAGCACAGGAACGGTATCTCGCTGTCGAACCTGTTCCTGCGGCGTATCGAGGACCGCTTCGCGGGTACCACGCTGGATATCCGGGGCGCGAAAACGGGTTACGTCCGGCAGTCCGGCAACTGCGCCGTCAGCTACGCCACCCGCAAGGACGGCAAAAACTTCATCTGCGTGACGGGCAAGGGCGCCGGACAGTGGCGCGTCATCTCCGACCACACCCTCTTATACCGCGCCTACTGCCTCAACTGACACCCAACCGCGTACAGCCTCCCGACTGTACGCGGTTCTTTCGCCCCCACGACAAAACCCGTCAGCCTCACGCGAGGCCGACGGGTTTTTCGTTGTACAGCTATAACAGCCTTACGCCGTTTTTTTCGTGTTAATCCCTCATAGGGAAGGTATGACCGTCGACAAAGAGGCAAAGGAAGCTCTGTCGGCATTTTGTTTTAATCCCTCATAGGGAAGGTATGACTTCGCGGCTCGGGATGGGAACTCGTCGTCGTAGCCGCAGCCGCGTTTTAATCCCTCATAGGGAAGGTATGACAATGCCGTGAAGTCGCTGGCGGTCAACGCCTTGGAGGCGAAAATGTTTTAATCCCTCATAGGGAAGGTATGACAACGGAAGAATCCCGGGGTGTAAAGGTGAAAACTTGCGCGTTCGACCTTGTTCAACCCCGAAAAGTCGGTCGGTGCCTGAACGAAAGAACCCGCAAACCCGCATGGTTGAGCCATTCCTGAATTTCCAGTTTTTGCAAGCGAGACCGACCGACTTTTTGACTGCTTTTCGGTCGAAATCCGTTTACAGCGGCAAAGGATATTTTCAGAATGATGAGATTATAGCGGATTTTCGGTATCCTGTCAAGCCTTTTTTATCAAAAAAGCCTCAAAAAGACCGACCGACTTTTTGACGCCGCGAATAGAACGCCTATTCTATCCGCGTTTCGGGCATTCTCCGCCGACAAACCGCCTTGAAAGGTTCCTGTAGGGCGTGCAGGACTTTTTGCCACGGCGTGACCGCCCCGCCGCACGGCTCCACCATCAGCGACAGTACCCCGGCGCGGTTCGCCGCCAGTACGTCCGTCAGGAGTTTGTCGCCCAGCATGGCGGTACTCTCCCGCGAGGCGTCCGCGCGGGCTATCGCGGCCCGGATTCCGCGTGTCGACGGCTTCCCGGCGTGTCCCTGATACGGCACCCCGAGTTCCGCGCAGAACTCCCGCACGCGCCGCCCCGAGCGGTTGTTCGAGACTATCATAAAAGTAATGCCGTGGGCGTGTAAATCGGCAATCCAAGCGCGGAGGCGGTCGTCCGGACGCCGGACGCGTTTCGGGGCTAACGTAAAGTCCAAATCGCTCAACAGAAGCGTGACGCCCAGCCCCGCGAGGACTTCGGGCGTAAGGTCGGTGTAATGTGCGTAGAGGCGGGCGGGAATCAGGGAAAGCGACATAGGAAGCTCCTTTTTCGCATACTCTTCAAGGAAGGCAAGCCAGAGGGGAAAGGGGAATGTGTCGTGCAGCTTTACTACGCGGTGACGGCGGCGGACTTCGTGGAGGCAGTCGGGCAGGGGCGGCGGTTCGTACACGTCGCCTACCGGGTGGGGGGACAGTCGGAACTACTGCGGCAGGCCCCGCCCCTACAGACACACGGCGATTTCATGTCGGTGAGCGACCGCGACGCCGGAATTGTGGAGCGTCCGGAGGCGTTATGCGGCGCGGTGGCGCGGGAATGTGCGCGGCGGGGCTACCGGGGCGTCGTACTCGACTTCGAGGCCGAACCCCGCGACGACTTGCGCGCCTTCGCCGCGCTACTCGAAACGCGTCTGCGCGAGAGCCGCCGCGCGCTGTACGTGCCGAGTACCTACGCCGACGCCGCGCCCGACGCCGTGGAGTTGGTCTGTACGGCGGTCTCCGGCGGGAACTTTCAGGAGTATTTGAGCGAAATTCTACGGCGGCGCGGCGGCGGGAAGCGCGTCGCGCTGGACGTACAACGGCTCCGGATGGATTTCCGGCTGCCCGCGCCGACGGGCGAGGGCGTGCCGATGGAGGCCGACGCGTTCGAGGAATTGCGGGCCGGGAAGGCGGTGTACTTTTCGCCGGACCTGTGCGCACGCTACTTCACCTGTACGCGCAACGGACAGGCGCATTTCGTGCTCTTCGACGACGCCGACACCATCAAGCACAAGTTGCGAATCGGGGCGGCCTACGGTATCGAGACGGCGTTCTTACAGTGGCCGGAAGTCCGCGACATCGCCGATTCGCTGTCAGCTTGACAAATACCGGGGCGCAAAGAAACACTATGAGAAAATATCACTATGCGTTCCGGTTCTGGTCAGGTACAGTAGAAGCTCTGCTTCCTTCATCTCGTAAACAAGCAGCCAGTCCGGCGCTATGTGGCATTCGTGGCACCCGGCATAGTCGCCGATAAGAATATGGTCTTTGTACTTTTCCGGGAGCGGGTTCCCGGTTGCGAGTAAGTCAATCACTGCCGCGAGAGTATTAAGATTGTAATGGCGCTTTTTGAGGCGTTTGTAGTCCTTTTTGAACGACGCGCCCGCTTTAATCGTCAACATTCGCCTCGTCCTCCGCGTCGAGGGCCGCAAAAAGTTCGGCGGCGGAATGGTACCCTTTCGTCAGTCCGATTCCGCGCCGTGCGTCCTCAATCGCCTTGCGCGTCTCCTCATTGTAAACAGGCAATTCCACCCGGAACGGAAGCGCCTGTTCCTGCACGGACTGACGCAAAAACAGATTGACCGCCGCGCTCAAAGTCAGTCCGAAACGCTCAAAAAGTTCCTGTGATTCCTGTTTCAACGTGGAATCAATGGGTATCGTCGTATTCACAGTGGCCATGAAAAGGCCTCCTTTCAGATTTCGCGCCGCCTAGAGCGCCCGCCAGCCCTCGGGGCGGAGGCGCGACAAATCCGCTCCGGCGCGCGCGATTTCCGACAGCATTGCTTCCTTGTCGGCGTTGAGCGTCCCGCGCAACGACAAGTAATTACTCGCGTGGTTCATCCGGAATACGCTCCCCGGACTGTCCAGCGCCGACACCAACAGCCGCGTCTCTTCGAGTACCTGTACGCGGTCGAGGAGGCGGAAAGACCCGTCCCGTACCCAGTCATAGAGCGGCGTACCCGGTTCTACCATCAGCGTCAGGAGGCCGACGTACTCCGGGTTCATGCCGTTGAACGCGCGCGCCGTCTCTACGGCGTGTTCTTCGAGGAGTTCCGGCCCGCCCAGCCCGGTAATCGCCGTCACCGACAGCGCGATACCGTTCCGGCGGACTTTGCGCCCCATGTCCACAATTTCCGCCGCCGTGTGGCCCTTGCGCATGCGTTGCAGTACGCGGTCGCTCCCGGATTCGAGGCCCATGTAGACCATCGTCAGGCCCTTTTCGCGCAGGGTACGCAGTTCGTCCTCCGTGCGGATACGGATACTTGACGGCGACGCGTAGCAGGTCACGCGTTCGCACTCCGGGAAGAGTTCGCGCACGGTATCCAGTATCGTGTAGAGGTCGGCGGCCTTGCGGACAAGCGCGTCGCCGTCGGCGAGGAAGGCGCGCCCGACGCGCGAATAGGCCGCGCGCGCAAGGCGGAAATCTTCGAGAATCTCGTCGAGGGGGCGTAGCGCGAAACGTTTGTCCTTGTACATGGAGCAGAACGCGCAAGTATTGTGACTGCACCCGTAAGTGACTTGTACAATAAGGCTGTGGGCCTCGGACGGCGGGCGGTAGACGCTTCCATAGTAACGCATAGCGATTCCTTTCTGTGCGTATTTCCTCCCTGTCGTTGCGGGGAGGCTTTTCCGTATCTGACAGGGTTCCCGGCTACTTTTTCAGGGTGACGACCGTCACGCCGTCCTCGCCCTCGCCGTACACGCCCAGACGGTAGCTCTTGACCGCCTTGTTGCGTTTCAGGATGGCGTGTACGGCTTTCCGCAGGGCCCCCGTGCCCTTGCCGTGGATGATGACTACGGTCTCAAGGTGTCCCATGACGGCCCCGGAGAGGAAGTTTTCCACGACGCTTTCGGCCTCTATGGTCTCCATGCCGCGTATATCCAATTCGCGTTGCGCGGCGGAGCGCAACGCGACCGACACGCCGCCCTTCGGCGCGGATACCGACGCCGCGCCGCGTTTTTTACGCGTGGGCTGTTGCAGGGCGGCGCGCTCCGGGCCTTCGATGAGGCGTACTTCCGACGCGTTCACCTTCATATTGACAGGCCCCGCCTTCAGGCGCAAAGTCTGCCCGTCGACGCTGACGACTTCCGCCGGAGTGCGTACACCGGGAATTTCCACAAGGTCGCCCGCTTGTATCGGTCGACTTGGTTTCGGAATCGGTTCCTGTCGCGGGTCGGGGTGCGATAACGCCTCCTCCGCCTCGTTGAGCTTCCGCCGCAATTCCGTGCGCGCCTCGTTGGAATCGACGACCGGCCCGCGTTCGAGTAAGGCCCGCTCGTGCGCCTTGCGCAGGGCGTCCAATTCGGCGAAAACCCCGTCGGCGGCGCTTCGGGCGTCCTTGAGTATGCGCTTGGCCTCCGCCTCTCCACGGCTCCGCGCGTGTTCCTTCGCCCGCTCCATCTGCTCCCGGAACTCCCGCGCCTTCTTCGCGTCCTCCTCGCGCTGTCTGTAAAGTCTATCCGCTTCCGTCTCCCGGCGCTCCAGCGCCTGCCGCTTTTCCTCCAACTGCGTCAGAATGTCCTCAAAGCGCAGGCTGTCGCCGCTCATTTGCGACTGCGCGTCGGCGATGATTTCCTCCGGCAGTCCCAGACGCCGCGAGATTGCGAACGCGTTCGACTTCCCCGGTATGCCGATTATCAGGCGGTACGTCGGCGCGAGGGTCTCCACGTCAAATTCGCACGACGCGTTCTCCACGCCCGCCGTCGTCATGGCGAACGTCTTCAACTCCGCGTAGTGGGTCGTGGCGGCGGACTTCGCCCCGAGGGCCCGGACGTGCTGAATGACCGCGATTGCCAGCGCGGCCCCCTCCACGGGGTCGGTACCCGCGCCGAGTTCGTCGAACAGTAGCAGGCTTTGGGAATCGGCCTCTTGCAGAATCGAGACGATATTCGTCATGTGCGCGGAGAACGTCGACAAACTCTGCTCTATACTCTGTTCGTCGCCGATGTCGGCCAAAACCCGCTCGTACACCGACAAAATACTCCCGTCCCCGGCGGGGATGTGCAGACCGCATTGGGCCATAAGCGTAAGCAGACCGAGGGTTTTCAGGCTGACGGTCTTGCCTCCCGTGTTCGGGCCTGTGATAACCAGCGTGTCGAACTCTTCGCCGAGGGAAATGTCGATGGGCACGGCGGATTTGGGGTCGAGTAGCGGGTGGCGGGCCTTGCGGAGGTGTATGGCCCCGTCGCGGCGGAGTACGGGCCGCACGGCGTCCATTTTGTACGAGAGCTGTCCGCGCGCGAAAATCAGGTCTAGTCTGACGAGCGTATTGTAATCGTCCTCGATGTCGCGGCGGTGGGCGGCGGCGTCGTTCGACAGCTCCGCGAGAATACGGTCTATCTCCTTCTGCTCCTTGGCCTGTAGTTCGATAAGCTCGTTGTTGGCCTGTACGACGCCCATCGGCTCCACGAACACCGTCGCGCCGGAGGAGGAAATGTCGTGAACCAGTCCGGGGAGTGCGGCGCGCTGTTCGGCCTTGACGGGCACGACAAACCGCCCGTCGCGCTGGGTGATAATCGATTCCTGCAAGATTTTCGCGTAGCTGGGCGACGTGATGATTTTTTGCAGAATCTGTCGGCTTTTCGACTGGGCCATTCTCATGTGACGCCGGATGTCGGCGAGTTCGGGGCTGGCGGCGTCCGACACCGTCTCCTCGTCGGGGATACAGCGGCGTATCTTCTCTTCCAGAAAGCGGTTGCCGCGCAGGGACAGGAAAAACGTGTCGAGGGCTGTCCGCTCCCGCTGTTCGTCGGGGAAGTATTCGCGGGTGCGGCGCGCGGCGGTCAGTACGCCCGCGACGGTGAGCAGTTCGTGTAAATTCAGCGCGCCGCCGCGCTCGGCGCGGTCCAGCGCCTCCGCGACGGGCTTCACCCCCGAAAACGACGGGCTTCCATGCTGTCCAATCATGGCGCGGGCGGCGTCGGTCTCGTTGAGAAGGCGTTCCACGTCCTCCCGCTCAGTCTCCGGGCGCACGCGGAGACAACGTTCTTTCGCCTCCGCGCTCACGGCCTGTTCGGAAAGCAATTCCAGTACGCGGGGTAGTTCCAGAGTGCGGACAGATTTTTCAGTCAGTTCACTCATAATTGATTCTCCTGTCGGGAAAAGAATAGGGGTTCGGTTCGGGGAGCGTCCACGGGAGGCGCTCGAACCAGAGTTCGACTTGAAAGCAGGGGCGGGGGAAGTCGTCGGGGAGCAGGTCACAGTCGGCGTCGCAGGACACCGACACGCCGTCGGCGAGTACATAGCGCGTCCCGGAACCGGGAAGCGCCCCGCCGCGGACAAGTTCGCCGCGGACGTGATACCACGCGCTTGCGAAATTTCCGCCGTAGGTACAGATTTCCGCCGGCTTGTACGGGTCGAGGCCCAGCGCCCGGAAGAACTCCGTCACGCTTGCGGGGAACGTCCCGACGGCGCGGAGAAAGTTTCGACACCCGGCGCAGTCACACGTTTCCCAAGGGCGCGCGTAGTACGCGCGGGTACGCGCGGGGTCTACGCTGGCCCGGTACGGCCCGAATACAAAGTCCGTCATGATGTGCCCTCTTGCGACAGGCTCTTGTAAAATTCCAGCGTCCTGAAGCGGCGCTCCATTTGGGCGAACAGAAACCGCTCCGCGGCGTCGGAGAAGCGCCGCAGGGGTTCGGGGGCGAGACGGAAGGCGTAGAGGCGCTTTTCGTCGCCGTAGACGACGTGGCGCAGGGCCGCGAGCGAATCGGGGCACAGCGGCGCGGACGCCCCCGGGGCGCAGTCGCGGCAGTAGACGACGCCGCGCACGGGGTCGAGCACGGGCGACGCCGGGTCGCCGCGCCCGCAGCGGGCACAGGAATCGGCCAGCGGCGCGAAGCCCGCCACGCACAGGAATTTCAGCTCAAAGGCGGCCTTGACTAGCGGCAAAGGCCGCGATGGTGTCGAGAGCGTGTGGAGGCCGTTCAGCAGGTGCCGCAGGAGTTCCCCCGGCGCGCTGTCCTCCACCGCGACGGCCTCCGCGAGTTCGGCGAAGTAGAAGCCCAACGAGAGCGTTTCCAGACTTCCGCGCAGTCCGGCGAACAATTCGAGGGTGTCGGCCTCCTTGGCGTAGTACCAGTTGCCGCGCTGGAAGAGCGTCCATTCCGACCACGCAAGCGGCTGGGCCGCCGCCGCGAATCGGCTGTTTTTCCGGCGCGCCCCGCGTACTATCACCGGAGTTCTGCCGCGCTCCTCGGTCAGAAGCGTCAAAATTTTGTCGGTCTCGCGCGTGGCGGTCTCGCGGAGTACGACGCCGCGCGTGACGAAGTACGAAACAGGCATAGGGGCCCCGCTTTCCTCTCAAAGTGTGCTGATTATAGCACACGGCGCGGAAAACCGCAACCGCGAAATGTACGGAAGCGTCTCCCGCCCGTTGCCGCGCGGGACGGGGCGGAAATTTCAGGAAACGCGCGAGTTAGTTACTACAAACTAACTGTTTTGGCGTTTTTCCCATGTTTTACGCGAAATTTTGTTGCAAATTTTTACTTTTCCCTCTTGCATTTTTCCGGAGGTGTGCTACAATGTCTCCATTAAACATTGGAGGTGTTCCCATGGCTTATCAGATTACATCCGCTTGCGTGAGTTGCGGTTCCTGCGCGGACGTTTGCCCTGCGGGCGCTATCAGCGAGGGCGACGGCCAGTACGTCATCGACGCCAGCTCCTGCCTCGACTGCGGCTCCTGCGCCGATACCTGCCCCAACAGCGCCATCATCCCGGGTGACTGATTCGACTAAAGGAAAGACGCCCGTCCCGTTTTCGCGGGGCGGGCGTCTTTCGCGCTCAGGCCGGGAATTTCAGGTCGTCTAAAGTCCGGTCGTCCGGATAGGGGTTGAGGTGTTCGTTGATAATCACGAGGGCCTTTTGGGCGTCGGTGTAAATGTAGGGGCTTTTCCACGTCCCGGGGAGCGTGGCGAACTGGATGCCGTCGGCCCCGGCCTGTACGGCCTCCCGGCCCAGCCACGCCAGATTCAGGAG
>CAMHDB010000047.1 GCA_946183715.1 uncultured Oscillibacter sp. | reverse complement strand
AGCCCATAATGGCGTTCATGGGCGTGCGGATGTCGTGGGAGATGTTGAACAGGAAGGACGACTTGATTTCGTTGCTCCGCTTTTCCTGTTCGAGTTCGAGTTCCATGTTGAGCTTTTCGGACATTTCCCGCTGGAGGCGCTGAACCTGCGCGGTAATGTCGCGGTAGCCCATGACGACGCGCGCCCGGGGGGTCTCGCTGTCGATACGCACGACGGACATTTGCATATAGACGGTGGCGCCGTCGCGGCCCGTACAGCGGTAGTCGACCGTGTAGGACTGCCCGGCGCGGAGGCGTTCCCGGATTCGCGCCTCGGAGACTTCCTGAAGGTACTGCGCGCGGTCGTCGGGGAATACGTGGCGCACGGCGTAGAGCGCGAACACGTCGCGCCAGTGCGGCTCCTCCTGACGCATTTCCGACAGGAGATTTTGCAGAATGCGGCTGTTGTCGCGGTAACAGCGAAACTGGCCCGTGTCGAGGTTGAGGAGCAGGATGGAGGAGAAGTCGACGCTCAGGCCCTCGATGACTTCCGCCCTCCGGACGGTCTCGTCGCGCGAGGCGCGGAGATTCGTAATGTCCCGGGCCATGACGTAGTAGACGTTCCCGTACTGCTCCGTGTGTACGAAGCGCCCGTAGTCGTCAATCCAGCGGACAGCGCCGTCCCTGCGCGTTATCCGGTACTCCACGTAATCAAGGTGCCTGTCGTCCCGCAGTATCTGCTCGGCGATAGAGGCCTGTACGCCTTGCAGGTCGTCCGGGTGAACCATGCCCGGGAAGGTGCCCCCGGTCAGCTCCCGGAACTCCTCCCATGCCTGACAGCCGAACATGTGCAGTAGAATCTCGTTGGCGTACAGGATTTCCTCTCTCTCGTCGGCCCGGTAGATGAAAAAGCCTCCCGGCATTCGCTCCATTTCTGACAGTATGCGCTTGTTGACTTCCTCCCCCATTCCACAACGTCCTTTCTCTGTGAAATCGCGGTTCACGAAGCATCCCGTATAAGCGTTTCCAGCGTGTCAAAGAGGCGGTCGGGGTCGACGGGCTTGCTTAAATGCGCGTTCATTCCGGCCTGTAAAGAATGCTGTACGTCCTCGTCGAACGCGTTGGCGGTCATGGCGATGATAGGCACGGTTTTCGCGTCGGGGCGGTCAAGGGCACGAATCGCGGCGGCGGCGTCCCAGCCGTCCATGACAGGCATTCGCACGTCCATGAGCACGGCGTCGTAGTAGTGCTCCGGGTGCCCGTCGAAAAATTCGACGGCTGCCTTCCCGTTCTCGGCGTGGTCGGCGGTCATGCCGCGCATGTCGAGCAGTTCCAGCATGATTTCGGCGTTGATGGGCATGTCCTCCGCGAGCAAAATACGGCGGTTGCTGAGGTCGGCCCGCGAGACTTCTCCGGGTTCCTCCTGCGCCCGCGATTGCACGGCCTGCCGGAGTTCGGCGAGAACCTCGGAGCCGAACAGCGGCTTTGACATGAAGCTGTCGACCCCGGCCTCTACGGCGTCGGCCATGATGTCGTCCCAGTTGTAGGCGGTGAGGATGATAATCGTAGATTCGCCGTTGTAGAGTTCGCGTATTTTGCGCGTGACCTCGATTCCGTCCTCCCCGGGCATTTTCATATCCACGAGGATGAGTTCGTAGGATTCCCGGCGCGCGTGGCGGACTTCTATCATTTGCAGGGCCTCCGCGCCGCTCATACAGGTGTCGGCGGTAAGGCCGACTTCCTCGAGTACCAGTTTGGCGTGTTCGCACGCGATGGGGTCGTCGTCGATGATGAGTACGCGCATGTCCTGCGGGCGGAAGTCGTCCGCACTCTGTTCGGTGCGGTCGCTGTTTTTCAGGGTGACGTTGACCGTGAACTCCGAGCCGACGCCCTTCTCCGACTGTACGGAAATGTTGCCGTTCATCATCTCCACGATATTCTTCGTGATGGCCATGCCCAGTCCCGTACTGCCGTATTTCGTGGTGCGGCTGGAATTTTCCTGACTGAAGGCGTCGAAAATCCGGGGCAGAAAAGACTTGTCCATGCCGATTCCGGTATCTTTCACGACGAAACGCAGGGTGGAATGGTCTTCAAAACAGGCGGTGCGCTCCACGCTCAGCGATACCGCACCCGGCGCGGGCGTGAACTTGACCGCGTTGCCGAGGATGTTAATCAGTACCTGTTTGAGCTTCATATCGTCGCCGATGTAGTATTCGTCGACGGTGCCATGTATGAGGCAGTCGTAGCGGAGGCCGTGTTCCTGACACTGGCTGTGAATCATGGTGTTGATTTGTTCGAGCATGGAACTGAACGAAAACTCCTCGTTTTTGAGCACCATGCGCCCCGATTCGATACGGCTCATGTCGAGAATGTCGTTGATGAGGCCCAAGAGGTGGCGCGCGCTCCCGCCGATTTTCTCAAGCTGTTCGCGGGTGTGTTCGGGGAGGCCGGGGTCTTTCAGCGCGATACTGTCCAGTCCGATAATGGCGTTCATGGGCGTGCGGATTTCGTGGCTCATGCTGGACAGAAACGCCGTCTTGGCGACATTGGCCTGCCGGGCCTCTTCGAGGGCCTGTGCCATGAGATTGTTTTGTTCGCGCTGTTCGCGGAGCAGTTCCGTGATGTCCGATTTCAGGAGGATATAGAAGCGCGTCTGGGGGTCGACCATGAAGAACATGAAGCGCTTGTTGTAAATTTCGTCGTCGATGTCACAAGTCACGTCGACGGTATAGGGTTCGCGCTCGGCGAGTTTGGCGGCGATGGTGTCCAGCGAGAGGGCGTTCATGAGTTCGTCGCGGTCGTGGACGTGTTCGGAGGCCGACGGGAGTACCTGTTCGCGGAGGTAGCGCGCGTAACTGCCGTTGCGCTTCTTCGGGAAAATACTCCCCCTCCCGGCGTTGGCGATGTCGCCGATTGCGATGCCGTAGCTGTCGCCGACGAGGTAGCAGACCATGTCGTACTGCTGGGCGAGAATCTTGCCATTGAGGGTCTCCGTGACCTTCTGGGTGTTGTACTCCGACTCCACGCCGAGGGCAATCCAGTCGCTTGTCACGGGGTCCTTGCGCATGGACACCGAACAGCGCACGAAACACTGCCTCCCCGAGCGGCGGTTGGAAAAGACCACCACCGAAACCGGGCCTTCTCCTTTATAATACTGCTCCTTGAGATGGTCCATCGTGAACGCTCTCCGGACGTTTTCGCGGTCTTCGTCCAGCGGCATATGGTCGAGGCGCGTCCGGAACATCTCATGCACCGACATGCCCTCCCGGTCGCCCTCGTACAGGTCTTTCCCCCGTATTTCCTCCACGACGCCCTCCGTCAGATTGCAGCGCACGACGCACAGGCTCTCATTGGCTAATGTGTGCAGTTCGCGGTTGAGGCCCTCGTACATGGCCTGCGTCTGGCGCTCGCTTTCTTTTAAGTCCGTGACGTTGAAGTAGGTGCAGTAGGCGTACTGCACGCCGTCCTCGCGCATGAAGGCGTAGTGAATGCAAACCCAAAGCAGGTTGCCCTTGAGCGTGTACTTGCGGACGGTGACGCTGTTGGAGCCGTCGCGGGCGACGTGATTCCGGAACAGGTAGGCGATTTCGTCGCGGTCGTCGGGGAAAATGGTCTCCATACTGCCGCCGCTTTCCAGACTGATGAACTCCTCTTCCGTGCCCTCTATCATCTCCGTGAACTCCCGGGAGCACCAAACCGGATAATAACGCCCGCCGTCTTCTACCCGCATAATCACGGCGTTGTTGTCCAGAGACTTGAACAATTTTTCATAGAACCCGGTTTTGAAGTCCAGCATGCAAGCACTCCCTTTATCTTGAGAACGCGGTTCGGAATAGAAACCTGTTATTTTTATGACAAACTGACAGTTTATCATACCACATTTTGTCCGAAATGTCAAGAACCGTTTCGAGTGGCCGACATCACTTTGTTGCGGGATTTTCCGAAAAGGTCTGGAAACAGTATGAGAAAGAGCCATGCTGGGATTCAATTTTCGGCGTGATTTTGCCGATTCTCCACAGTTCCTCTCCGTGGATTCCATATTTTGGCCCCCCTGCAAAAAAGTTATGCCGACCGCGCCAACCGCTCGATTCAGGCGGAAGGAACGTTCGCTATGGTCAAAAAAGACATGCGTTTCCTTCTGCGCGGCAACGTCAAAGTCGAAGCGGAATGGACGCGCATGGCCATAGCCCGCGATATCCTGAAATTGTTCCACAAGATGAGTACGGGACGCGTGGAACCCAGTCCGGCTGTTTTTTAGAGGACAGCGCGTAATTCCCGTCCGAAAGCCCAAATAGAACTAACTACCAGAGAGGCTTTTCCGCCCCTCCGGTAGTTTTACGCTTTTTATGAGAAACTTCCAGCGCTTTCCCATCAACGGACAGGAAATATCAGAAAATTTCCAATATCCTCCTGTTTTGAGACAGCGCCTTTTTCACGGCGCGCCCCTCTCCGCCGTGCGGGAGAGGCAGAGAACCCGGTAAAAAGCTCCCCGTGTCAACACTTTCAGGGCGTCGAAAGTTCGATACGCGTACAGATTTCGCGCGCCTTGGCCTGTATCGCTTTGAGGTCGACGAACGTCTCCGGGCGCTTGTACACGTCGCGCAACAGCGCCGACGGGTGGTAAATCGCCGTAAGCCATACCCCGGCTTTCCGGAACCAGTGCCCGTGCTCCTTCGTGATTCGGAACTCGGGCTTGATAACCGCCTGTGCCGCAATCCGCCCCAGACAGACTATCATTTTCGGGCGCAACAGCGCCGTTTGGCGCCGTAGCCACGGCAGGCACGCGTCGCGCTCCGTATTCAGCGGGTCGCGGTTCCCCGGCGGGCGGCACTTGACGATGTTCGCGATGTAGACTTTACTCCGGTCGAGGCCGATAATCTCCATCATATCATTGAGCAGTTGCCCGGCGGGGCCGACGAACGGGAGGCCCTGTTCGTCCTCGCGCTGTCCGGGGCCCTCTCCGATGAGCATGATTTCCGCCGTCCGGGAGCCGTCGCCGAACACAAGATGTTGTCGCCCGGCCCCCAGCGGACACGCCCGACAGCCGTTGCACTCCCTTTCCAGCGTTTCCCAAGTGTCCGGCATGGCTACCTCCGGTTCCATATCCACAGTACGAACGTACTCACGACCACCGCGACGAGCATGCCGCCGAGTACGTCCGTGGGGTAGTGTACGCCTACGTACAGCCGCGAGAGCGCAATCAGCGCGGCAAGGCAGAGAATCGGCACGCCGTACTTTTTCGGGAGCATGCCGAACAGAACCAGCGCGCAGGCGAACGAGGCGGAAGTGTGTCCGGACGGGAACGAGTAGTCGGTCGGGTGGGGAATCAGGGTCGTCAGCTCCGGAATGACTTCGTAGGGGCGCGTGCGCGCCACGAGATTCTTTAACAGCAGGTTACATAATAAGAAGCAAAGCCCCATCGACAGCAGCGCGGCCTCTCCGGCCTCGCGGGTGCGGCGCTGGCAGAGTAGCGCCGCCGACAGCAACAGCCACACAATACCCGCGTTCCCCAGAGAAGTGACCGCTATCCAGAAAAAATCCCACGCGTGAAAGCGCGCGTGTTTCTGTATCCATAGTAACAGGTTCCCGTCAATCGTCGCGAAAACGCTCATAAACGTCCCTCCCTTCCCGGAAGCGCGGCGGCGCTCACTCCCGGACATGTTCCAACCCCTGATTGATGATGACTTTCACATGGTCGTCGGCGAGCGAATAGAACACGGTCTTCCCCTCCCGGCGCGACTTCACGAGGCGCACATTTTTCAGCGCCCGCAACTGGTGCGAAACCGCCGACTGCGTCAGGCCCAGCAGGGCCGCCATGTCACACACGCACATTTCCGAGGCGAACAGCAGGTAGAGTATGCGAACCCTCGTGGAGTCCCCGAAAATGCGGAACAGCTCCGTCAAATCGTACAAAGTATCCTCGTCGGGCAGTTCGGCCCTGACGCGCGCGATAATGTCCTCGTGCGGACAGGTCGTGTCACAGCGTTCCACGTTGTAGGGGTCGTCCTTGGGCCTGTAGCGGACGGCCCTCCGCCCGGTCTCGTACTCTCTTTCCATAGTTCCTCCCCGTGAAAATGTTCTCTGACAGGCCCATTATAGCCGCCCGTTCGACGTTTTGTCAATGCCAAAGGCCCGAAACTTTTCGGCGTATTGACAACTCGCGCCGTCTTTTGTAAAATAGGCGTCGAACGAAGCGGAAGGAGTGCGATTCATGCGGCATGGAAAAAAACTGGTGCGCCCGTTTCTTGTGGGCGTGATTGCGCTCCTTTTGGTTCTGATTGCCCTCGAACTGTTACAGCGCCGAAACGCGCCGGACTTCTCGCGGGTCATTGCCTACGTCCCGCTCGACGACCGTATTGACAACTTGGAGGATGTGACGTATCTGGCGGAGGCGTCGGGGTGGGAAGTCGTCACGCCGCCCCGCGACTGGTTCCGGACTGCCCTCGACGGTCAGCCCCGTAACGAGAACGGCACGCCCTACGGCAACCGGGAAGCCCTCTTTGAGTGGGTGCGCGACATGGGCCGCGCCGGGTGTCATACGTTCGTACTCTCCCTCGACCAGCTCTTTTCCGGCGGTCTGGTCAACTCCCGCTCTGTACGGGAGACGTGGCCGCTGTCGTTTTCGGGCCGCGCCTCCATGGGCGAACTCGACGCCTTCCGGAAGTACGTGCTCCCGCTGGCCAAAGACCCCAAGAACCACCTGTACTTGTACGACAGCCTCGCGCGGCTGTCGCCCACGGTCGGCTACGAGGGAATCGGGGAAAACGAATACTACGCTCTCCGCGAGTACGGCATGGTTCCGCGTCCGACGCTCCCCGACCGCGAGCTCACTTTGCAACACGTCTTTTCCCTCTACCCCTACGCCGCCGACAGGCATACTCCCGCCGAGGACGCGCTCCAAAATACGCGCTTCCGCGACGCCATCTCCCCGGAATTGCTGGAAACGTATCTGGGAGTGCGGCGGCGCAAGCTCACGCTCACCGACGAGGTACTGTCAGCAATCCAGCCCTTCGACAACGTACAGTTGTTTATCGGCGTCGACGATTCCTCCAACCGCGACAACATCCAGTACAACGAGTTGCGCTACCTCCGCTGGCGTATCGGGGAGGACGTTTCGTCGGGAATCGCGGTCATGGCGGGGCTTGACAGTCTGGCGCGGCTGTTCGTGGGGCGAATCGCGCAGGAGACGTATGACTACCATGTCCGGGCGTCGGTGCGCTACGTCGGCGGCACCGAGGAAAAGCACTCGTCGGAATTTGACCTCTATACATTGCAGGAAGTCGTGCGGCTCCACCTCGATTTCTTCCGGGCCGAGGAAGTCCCCGAAAAGGACGCCGAGTTACAATTCCTAGTCATGACGGCCCCGGAAGACCCCGCAAAGTCCGGGGAGTATATAGAGGAATTGGTCTCCGCGCTGGAACGGAATCTGGCGCTGCACATTCCGACAGTCCTGAACGAGGCCAGCAACAACGCCTACGGCGACGCGCTCGAACAGGCGCTACTAAAGAGAATCTCGTTTGCGGGACTGGTCGCCTACGCGGGGAAGTACGACCAAGCCAACGTCACCGGGGCGGCGTTCGCGATGGGCTTCTCGCGCTACCTCTACTTGCGCTGTGCCCCCGACGACAGTCCCGCCGCCGACGCCGCGCAAGTCCGGCAGATGGCGAACTCCATGGCGCTGACGGAGTACATCCTGCACACCCGCGAACCCCTCAACGCCTATCTGAAATCGCTGAATGTCGACACCGGGAACATTCCGCCGACTACGCCCTACCTGACGCGGATAGAACGGAAACTCGCGGAACTGTTCGCGCCGGAGTGCCGGAAGGTCTGCGACAACCTGCGGAATACGGAACTGCTCCGCGGCCTCTCGCCGTGGGAAACACGGAAAATCCGTGCAGTCTCCATCCGTGACTACCGCTTCCCGTGGAACCGTACCTTTGAGCTGACGTTCACGATTGACGCCACGCTGGACGAATAAACGCCCCTCCCCGCACGGCGGGGAGGCGGAATCACAGAAAGGAGCGCTTCATGTCCCGACGGCACAGAATCGCGGCGGCGCTGTTGTGCGCCCTGTTCGCGTTCGGACTGGCCCGCGCCGACGCCGCGCCGGACGGTATTTACTTCGTCGCCGTGGAAAATATGGTACTCCCGCTCACCGAGGAAACCATGCCCTTCTGGCATGACGGCTATCTCTACATCTCCGGCGACGTGTTCACGGGGAATGTACGCGACACGCTGGGCATTTCGCGGGCGGCAATCGGCGACGCCGTTCTGCTCTATCGCGGGGAACAGTCGCTCTTATTCCGCCGGGGCTACCCCTACGCGCAGGACTCCGCGGAGAATACCTACGCCCCCGGCATGGTCTGGGACGGCGAAAACGGCTATGTCCCGGCGTCGGTGGTCGCGCGCTACTTCAATCTGCTGTACTCCACGACGGATGTCGAACACGGGAAACTCGTCTGGCTGAGGAGCGCTTCCTTCACCATGCCGGAGCGGGCATTCGCGAAAGCGGCGACATTCCAATTGAACACGGCCTACCAAGAATATGTCAGGGCGATGGAGCCGGAACCGCTTCCAGAACCGGAACCCGTGCCCGTAGAGGAACTGGAAGCTGTCGCGGAATTGACGGAAGAACCGGAAACCGTTCCGGAATCCGCGCCCCCCGAAACGCCGCCTTCCACGCCGTCTACGTCGAAACCCTCGACGCCTTCCACCTCGTCCACGTCAAAACCTGTGACGCCCTACACGCCGTCAAAGTCGAAACCTGTAACGCCCACCGCGCCGTCTACGTCAAAACCCGCGACGCCCTCCACCTCGTCCACGTCGAGACCCTCGACGCCCTCCACCTCGTCCACGTCGAGGCCTTCGACGCCTTCCACCTCGTCCACGTCGAGGCCTTCGACGCCTTCCACCTCGTCTCCGTCAAAATCTACGACGCCCTACACGCCTTCCACGGCGAACTCGGCGACGAGTTCCGCGCCGTCGGGGCCTGTCGCGGAACCCGAACCCGTCAGCGTCGAACCCGAACCGGAGCCGGATATCGGCGGACAACGGATTTACCTTTGTCTGCGCGGCAACGGCGTCACCTCCTCCCTGCTCGACGCCCTCGACCGCTACGAAATCCGCGCCACCGTCTTTTGCGACGAGGACTTTCTGTCCGGACAGGGCGACTTACTGCGGAGAATCGCCGCGACCGGACACCGTATCGGGCTGTACATCCCCGCCGGAGACGCCGCGTCCGTACTCGAACGCTTGGAGGCCTGTAACCTGCTCCTGCGGCGCACGACGATGGAGAAGACGCGCCTCGTATTCGTCGACGGCGGCGGGGAAGAGTTACTCCGCGCCGTACAAAACGCCGGATTTCTCTGTCTGCGTCCCACGCTCGACCGCACGGAATCCCCCCTCCGCACGTCCCGGCAGGCCGCCGAACTCCTGAACGCGGTCTCGGGGCAGCCGGAAACGCTCTCGGTCTGGCTGGGCGGGACTGTCAACCGTTCCGCCCTGAACACCTTTATTTCCGACGCGCTGGAAGTCCGCGACGCCTTCCACCCGTGGACGGAAACCGCTCCCGCCTGAAAATTTTGCAGGATTTACAGAATATTCAACAAATTGCGTTCCGGGGGTGCTATAATTCCGTTTCAAATACCGACAGAGGAGGCGCAACTCATGGGGCGCGACATTCTGGTAGTGGAGGACGATTACAACATCTCCAACCTCATCTACATGTATCTCGCAAAGGACGGCTTCGACGTGCGTCTGGCGTCCGACGGCGCGCGGGCTATCGAGGAGTTCCGCAAGAAGACCCCGGATTTGATTGTCCTTGACATCATGCTCCCCGTCATAGACGGCTGGGCCGTCTGCGCGCGAATCCGGGAGACTTCCAGAGTACCGATTATCATGCTCACCGCGAAAAGCGAACTGTTCGACCGGATTCACGGCCTCGAAATGGGCGCGGATGATTACGTCGTCAAGCCCTTCGAGATGAAAGAACTCATTGCGCGGATTAACGCCGTGCTCCGCCGCTCCGAAATCCCCAACGATACCAGTAAAACTATCACCTACGACAAGCTCAAAATCGACCTCGACGCCTACGAGCTGATTGTCGACGGCAGGAAAATCGACACCCCGCCCAAGGAACTCGAACTGCTGTACCATCTGGCGTCCACGCCGAACAAGGTCTACACCCGGAATCAGCTTCTCGACGACG
>CAMHDB010000046.1 GCA_946183715.1 uncultured Oscillibacter sp. | reverse complement strand
CCCCTCCCTCGTACAGTACGCCACGAGGCGTCCCGTGACGGTGTAGGCGTCGCGTAAGGGCATCCCCTTCTTGGTGAGGTAGTCGGCGCAGTCGGTGGCGTTGATGAACCCGCGCCCGGCGGCCTGACGCATGTTTTCGGGCAGTACCTTCATGGTGTCCAACATCGCCGCGAACACCGGGAGGCAGATTTCCACCGTGTCCAGCGCGTCGAATACGGGTTCCTTGTCCTCCTGCATGTCCTTGTTGTAGGCGAGGGGCAGGCCCTTCATCGTCGTGAGCAGGGACATGAGGTGTCCGTACACGCGCCCGGTCTTTCCCCGTACCAGTTCCGCCACGTCCGGGTTTTTCTTCTGCGGCATGATAGAGGAACCAGTCGCGTAGCCGTCGTCAAGCTCCACGAACTTAAATTCCCAACTGCACCAGAGAATCACTTCTTCCGCGAACCGCGAAAGATGGGTCATTAAAATCGACAAATCGCTCAACAGTTCCAGCGCGTAGTCGCGGTCGGAAACGCCGTCCATAGAGTTTTCCACAGGCGCATCGAAGCCCAGTTCCTGCGCCGTCTCCCAGCGGTCAATCGGGTACGTCGTCCCGGCGAGGGCGCCACAGCCCAGCGGGCATTTGTTGAGGCGCTCGCGGCAGTCCTCCAAACGCGTCACGTCCCGCGCGAACATATTCGCGTAGGCCATGAGGTGGTGCGCGAAAGATACGGGTTGAGCGCGCTGTAAATGCGTATACCCCGGCATGACGGTCGCCTGATGGGCTTTCGCCTTTTCGCAGAGCACGGTTTCCAGCGAAAGCAGGTGCCCGATGACGACGCCGATTTCGCGGCGGACGTACATCCGGAAATCGACGGCTACTTGGTCGTTACGGCTCCGGGCCGTGTGCAGGCGCTTCCCGGCGTCGCCGATTCGCTCCGTCAGCAGGGCCTCGATATTCATGTGTATGTCCTCGTGGTCGGCGGTGAAGTCGATGTTCCCGGCCTCGAAGTCGGACAGAATCCCGCTCAGCCCCCGCTGAATGGCCTCCCCGTCCTCCGGGGAGAGAATGCCGCAGTCCGCGAGCATTTTGGCGTGGGCCATACTGCCCCGGATGTCCTCGCGGTAGAGGCGTCGGTCGAAGTCGATGGACGCGTTGAACGTATTCACCAGCGCGTCGGTGTCCTTGCCGAACCGCCCTGACCATAGTTTCATAAGCTACCCTCCATAACAGCGTGTGCCGATTGGCCAGAAAGAGTTTTGCCGCCCTTCATAACAGCGCGGATTCCACCGGAAAGAGTTTTACTGCCCCGCATGTCCTACTAAGTAGGAACTTTATAACGGCGCGACGGGCGAACCCTCCATAAAAAGCGCGTGACGGGGGAACGCTCCCCCGTCATCCGCGTCACAGCAGGCCCTTTTCGCGAAGAGCCTGTACTTTCGTGGGCAGTCCCCACAGATTGATGAACCCGGCGGCGTCCTTCTGGTCGTAGTCCGACTCGTCGAAGGTCGCCAGATTTTCGGAGTACAGCGAGCAGGGCGACGTGGTGCCGGCGGGAATGATGTTGCCCTTGTAGAGCTTGAGGCGCACGGAGCCGGTAACATTCTCGTTGGCCTTGTCGGCAAAGGCCGAAATCGCCTCCCGCAGGGGCGTGAACCACTTGCCGTTGTAGATGAGGTCGGCGAAGTCAATCGCCAGTTTCTGCTTGGCGTGGAGCGTGTCCTTGTCGACGGTCAGCATTTCGAGCTGTTCGTGCGCGAAGTACAGGATTGTGCCGCCGGGGGTCTCGTATACGCCGCGGTCTTTCATGCCCACGAGACGGTTTTCGACAATGTCGATGATTCCGATACCGTTCGCGCCGCCGATTTCGTTCAGTCCGGCGATAATCTTGGAGGCCTTCATGCGTTCGCCGTTGAGGGCCACGGGCGCGCCCTGCTCGAAATCAATCGTGACGTAAGTCGGCGTGTCGGGGGCCTGCGCCGGGGAGACGCCCATTTCCAGAAATCCGGGCTTTTCGTAGTCCGGCTCGTTGGCGGGGTCTTCCAAGTCAAGGCCCTCGTGGCTCAAATGCCAGAGGTTTTTGTCCTTGGAGTAGTTGGTCTCGCGGGAGATTTTCAGCGGGACGTTGTGGGCCTCGGCGTAGTCGATTTCCTCCTCGCGGGAGCGGATGTCCCACTCGCGCCACGGGGCGATAACGGTCATGTCGGGGGCGAAGCGCTTCACGGCCAGTTCAAAGCGCACTTGGTCGTTGCCCTTGCCCGTACAGCCGTGGCACACCGCGTCGGCGCGTTCCTCCAGCGCGACTTGCGCCAGCTTACGTCCCAGAATCGGACGGGCAAAGGCCGTGCCCAGCAGGTACGTCTCGTATTTGGCGTCCATCTTCAGGGCCGGGATGATGACTTCCTCGACCATCTCGTCGACGAGGTCGGCAATAATCAGCTTGGACGCGCCTGTTTTGAGGGCCTTTTCCTCGAGACCGTCCAATTCCCCGGCCTGTCCCACGTCGCCCGACACCGCGATTATCTCCGGGTTATTATAATTTTCCTTCAACCATGGTATAATAATCGAAGTGTCGAGGCCGCCGGAGTAGGCCAGCACCACTTTCTTGATATCCTGCTTGGATTTCATGCGCAAACGCCCCCATCTTTTTCACGGTAAATTGCATTATACAATCTTCCATTCTTTTATGCAAGTGCCGATATGCACAACTTTTCCCGGCCCCGTCCGCGCCCTTTGCATATTCCTGACGTAAAAGGGCCCCTTTTCCCGAATATTTTCGCCCGTAAGCACACGGCGGGTCTATTTGCGCCCCGCCGCACATAAGATATCCCATCACTCTCAGGAGGTGGACAACATGACAAATCAAAGCCGGAATCAGGTGGTTTTAGAGGGCGTAGTGCAAGAACCCCCGGTGCCGTCCCACGAGAACCATGGAATCCGGTTTTACCGTTTCCCGCTGGACGTGCCGCGCCTGTCAGGACAGCGCGACCTTCTCCCCGTCCTGATTCCGGAGGACTGCCTGCCCATGACCGACACCCAAGAGCCCATCCGCGTACAGGGACAGCTCCGCTCGTTCAACAACCGCACGGGAACCGGAAGCCGCCTCGTCCTAGCCGTCTACAGCCGGAATCTACAGCCGGGCCTCGGCGCGGCCTGCAACCAGATTTTCCTATCGGGCACGCTCTGCAAGCCGCCCGTACTCCGCCGCACGCCGCTGGGGCGGAGTATCTGCGACATCATGCTCGCCGTCCCGCGCCGCTACGGGCGCTCGGACTACCTCCCGGTCATCGCGTGGGGGCAGTTGGCCCTACAGGCCGGCGAACTCCGCACGGGCGACGCCCTCGAATTAGAGGGGCGCGTACAGAGCCGGATTTACCACAAAGTCACGGAGGAAGGCACCGAAGAGCGTACCGCCTACGAGGTCTCCATGATGCACCGTTTACCGTGAGCCGTCCGGAGACGGGCTAACACGCCGAAGTGCGTAGCGATTATGTGCGCCGTCTGCCCCGAACCGTCCGGAGGCGGTCTAAAAGGCGTCCGGCCTCCAGTGCCGCCACGCCGCTGACGCCCTCGAAGTCGGCGTAGGGGTGGTAGACGGCCTCTAATTTGTCGTGCGCGGCCTTGGCGTCGCGGAGCGCCGACGCCGCCTCGCGGCGGAGTTCGGACACCATCCGGGTTTCCAGCCGGAACGCGCCCCGGTCGCGGACAGTCGTCAGGGCGTCGACGCGTACACGCCGGAACGCCTTCCCGCCGTACTCCATCCCCGCGCGCGTCGTCACGAAGCCCAGCCCCAAGCCCGGAATCAACAGGTGTTCGATATTCTCGGGGGTCTCCGGCGACATACAGCAAATGCAGTCCCAATGTCGCGACACGGCCTCGCGCCGCAGGCCTTCCAGCATGGGGGCCGCGAACCCGAACGCGTCGCGGAGTTCGTACACGCGCGGGCAGAGCGCCTCCACGCTGTCGAAGCGCCACACGTAGCCCTGACAGGTCAGAGAACCCAGAAAGCGCCGTACACTACGCCCCTTTTGCGCGCCCCTGCGCCGGAGTTCCCGGAGCGCGATTCCGCGGAAACGCCGTTCCGCCCTCTCCCGCTCGAACGACACCCCCGACGCCGCGCTGATTTCCACTGTCCGCGCCGCCCTCATCGCCCGGTACGCCCGCGCATACGCCGCCTTGTATTCCACGGTGTACGCTTTCACCTCCGCCGCGCACGCTTTCGCGGCAATCAGGTCGTAGAAGCGGCCCAAGTCCAAGTAGCGCTCCACCGCCGCCGGGTAGCGCGGTTCGAGTACGTGCGGCGAAGTGCCGTCCGCCGCCGCGCAGCCCAATTCCGGGAATACCACCCCGTCCAGCGACGCCGGGTCGCCCGAACAGTGCAGGTATTCGACGCTTACTCCGGCCTCCTCCATCGTCCGCCCGAGTTCCTTCATGAGCGTGCTCTTCCCGATTCCCGGCCCGCCCTTCAGAATCACGAAGTCGAACGCCTCCTCGATGTCCACGATTTCCGAAAACAGGTTCCGGAAGCCCTCGCCGCTGTTCGCGCCCGCGAAGAAATGCGTTGCCGCCATAACACTACCTCCCGCCACGAAAACGCCCGGATTCCCGGCGTTTTCTTTCTTCACTCCCAGACTATGCGAACTCCCCCGCCCGTGACAGTCAAAAATTCCCACACCAGCACATAAATACCCCACAAGAACCGCTTGCAAACGCGCCGGGAACGCGTATAATGGATAGTTACGAAACATCACACGTTTCAAGAAGGGAACGGACGACATGGAGCCTAACAACGAAGAGTTTACTTACTACAAGGCCAAGCACGTCACCTGTCTGAAATACCGCCGGGAACACCATGTGGAACTTTACCCGACCTTCTGCGGCGTGGAACAGTGCAAGCCCGGATTCACCGTGGGGCCGCGCATACGGGAGAATTACCACTTGCACGTTATCCTCTCGGGGCGCGGCGCTCTGCGCGTGGGCGGTAAGACCTACCATTTACACGGCAGTCAGGCCTTTTTGCTCAAACCGTCGGAGACCGTCTTCTATCAGGCCGACGAGAAAGACCCGTGGCACTACTGCTGGGTGTCGTTCAACGGCGCGTCGGCCAAGGGCTACATGGACGCCGCCGGATTCCCCGACGGCGTCAACGCCCGCGACTGCTGCGCCGATACCAGCGAGTTCCTTATGCTGACGTGGAAGCTGTTGGAGTGCCGCGAGAATACGTTACCCAACGAACTCCGCCGCATGAGCCTGACTACCGAGTTCATCGCGCGCATGATTGAGGCCGGGGAGCGCGTCGCACAGCCCCGCCGCCACGACGATTCCTCCGACATCTACGTCGACCACGCCCTCGACGTGATTCGCTGTGAGTACGCCAGCGTCAAAATACGGGATATCGCCCGGCATATCGGAATCAACCGCAGTTATTTGACGAATATCTTCAAAAAGCGGACGGGCCTTTCCCCGCAGGAATACTTGCTCCGCTACCGTCTGAATATCGCCTGTCGCCTGCTTTTGACCACCAACTACCCCATACAGGAAGTCGCGCGGCAAATCGGCTACGAGAACCCGATGACGTTCTCCAAGATGTTCAAAAGCGCCTACGGCGTCAGCCCGAGAAACTACCGTTCGCAGGGCGCGCTCCCCGACGACGCGCCCGATGATACAGGCAGGGAGGAAACATAACATGAGCATTCTCTACAACCCCGAAACGCGTCTGCTGACGCTCCACACGCGCCGCACGACCTACCAGATGTACGCCGACGGGCACGGCTTCCTCCGGCACACCTACTACGGCGCGCGCGCCGACGGGGCCGACTTCCGCTATCTGCAACGCAACTACGACCGGGGCTTCTCCGGCAACCCTCCCGAACTGCGCGGCGACCGCTCGTTCTCCCTCGACACCATGCCGCAGGAGTACACCGGCTTCAACGCCGGAGATTACCGCGTCGCGGCCCTGTGCGCCGTCCACGCCGACGGCAGTTACGCCGCCGACCTCCGCTACGCCGGACACGAAATCCTCCCCGGCGCGTACACCCTCCCCGGCCTCCCCGCCGCGTTCGACCGCGGCGACGGCGACTCCATGACGCTTGTCGTCACCCTCCGCGACACCGCCTCCGCCCTGCAAGTCCGCCTCTACTACGGCGTATTCGAGGAACGCGACATCATCACCCGCGCCGCCGAAATCGTCAACGGCGGCGAGAGCGTGATTTATCTCGAAAAGGCCGCCTCCGCCTGCGTCGACCTGCCCTGTGGCGGCTGGCAGTTGCTCCACTTCCACGGACGCCACTGCATGGAACGTCAGGCCGAACGCGTCGCGCTCCCCCACGATATCCAGAGCGTCGAATCGCGGCGCGGCATGAGCAGCCACCACCACAACCCGTTTACGATTCTCTGCGCCCCCGAAACCCGCGAGTATTCCGGCGAGTGCTACGGCTTCATGCCCCTCTGGTCCGGCAACCACAAGACCGAATTTGAGCGCGACTACCTCGACAGCGTGCGCGTCGTGACGGGCGTCAACGACAGCCAGTTCCGCTGGACGCTCGGCCCCGGCGAACACTTCTTCGCCCCGCAAGTCTTATTCTCCTACAGCGCCTCCGGCTTTTCCACGCTGAGCCACCAGTACCACGACATGATACGCTGGCATGTCTGCCGCAGTCAGTATGTACACAAGCGCCGCCCCGTACTCATCAACAACTGGGAAGCCACGTTTATGAACTTCACCACGGAACGCCTGCTCAATATCGCCCGACAGGCGGCGGAACTGGGCGTGGAATTGTTCGTCATGGACGACGGCTGGTTCGGCGCGCGCGACGACGACAACGCCGGCCTCGGCGACTGGTTCGTCAACGAACGCAAGCTCCCCGGCGGCCTCGACCCGCTGATTGCGGGGATTAAGGAACTCGGCATGCGGTTCGGTATCTGGATTGAGCCGGAGATGGTCAACGAGGATTCCGACCTGTTCCGCGCCCACCCCGAATGGGTCTTACGCGCCCCGGGCCGCCCGCCGATGTACTGCCGGAATCAGCTCGTACTCGACATGACCCGTCAGGACGTGCGCGACTACCTCTACGACTGCTTCGCCGGACTGCTCCGCAAGCACGACATTTCCTATGTCAAGTGGGACATGAACCGCTGTGTGTCGGACGTGTACTCCAACGCGCTCCCGCCGGAACGTCAGGGCGAAATGAATTATCGCTATGTGCTGGGCGTCTACGACCTCATCGGACGCCTGACGCAAGAGTTCCCCGACGTGCTCTTTGAAGGCTGTGCGGGCGGCGGCGGGCGCTTCGACGCCGGAATGCTCTACTATACGCCTCAAATCTGGTGCTCCGACGACACCGACGCCATCGAACGCCTCGACATCCAGCACGGCACTTCCTTCGGCTACCCGATTTCCGCCGTAGGCGCGCACGTCTCGGCCTGTCCGAACCAGCAGACCGGGCGCACAACCACGCTTTACACGCGCGGCGTCGTGGCCATGTCCGGGACGTTCGGCTATGAACTCGACCTCAACCGCCTGTCCTCCTCCGAAAAGGACGAGGTTCGCTTACAGGTCGCCTACTTCAAGAAAGTACAGTCCCTCATTCAGAACGGCGTCTACTACCGCCTCAACGAGCTGGAGGAACAGGAACGCTACAGCGCGTGGGAGTTCGCCGCGCCCGACGCCTCGGAAATCCTCGTCAACCTCGTCGTCAAGCGCGTACAGGCCAACGCCCCCCTGTTGCGCGTCCGCCTGAAAGGGCTGTCGCCGGAGGCTACCTATACGCTGGAAGGCTCGGAAGAGCGCTATTCGGGCGCGGCCCTCATGACGGGCGGCTATACCTTCCCGATGTTCTGGGGCGACTATCCCTCTCTGCAACTCCACTTCGTCCGCGCTGACTGACATGGGACGCCTCAAACACTGGTACCAGTCGGAGCGGCGCAAACTCCGCACGCTGTCCCGCCGCGCCAAAGTCGAATACGTCTGGCAGTATTACAAGCTCTGGATGATTGGTATCTCTTTCCTGCTGTTCCTGACAGTCTATATCACCGTACACCGTCTCACCGTCCCCGCCGACAACTGGTTTTACATCACCTTCGCCAACACCTACGCGGAAGTCGGCAACGGTTCGGAACTCTGGCGCGGCTTCGTCGACGCCGCCGGGTACGACACCCGCGAGAAGAACGTCTACTTCAACAACAGTTGCTATTTCGACCCGTCCGACACCCGCTACAACGCCTACTATACGTATTTCGTCGCTTACATGGAGGCCGGGACGCTCGACGCGATTACGATGGAGCGCGGCGACCTCGAATTACTCGGCGCGCGCGGGCGCCTGCTGGACTTGTCGGGCAACGTACTTGCGGAAAAGTACGCCGACCGCCTCGTCTACGCCGTCCCGGCGAATCCGGAATACGGCACGGAACCGCTTCCGATTGGAATCGACCTCAGCGACACTTGTCTGGTCACGGAGTTCCACGCCTACGACGGGACTTGTGCCTTGGGCCTCTCGGCGAACTGCCCGCACCCGGACGCCGTCGCGCGATTTTTGGAGTACGTCCTTTCGGAGGTGAACCCGTCATGAACCTGCTGCGCGGCTTCCTCGACAACGACAGCGCCTTCGGACAGCTTATGACACGCTGTTGGATTATCATTGCCTGTAACGTGTGCTTCGTCCTGCTGACGCTCCCCGTCGTGACGATTGGCCCGGCGTGGGCCGCTATGGACTACGTATTCTTCCGCACTCTGCGCGGCGAGTACGACTTGAATCCCCTCGGCGCGTTCTGGCGCGGGCTTCGTATGAATTTCAAACAGGCGCTCCCCTGCTGGATTGCCATTCTTTTCCTGCTGGGCTTCCTCGGGCTTGAAATCTACTGGTGCGGGCAGTTCGGCGGAATCTTCCTCGCCTTTCGTTTTGGACTTGTCATGCTGGCGTCGGCGGTCGTGCTTCTCACGCTCTACCTGTTCCCGGTGATGTCGGCGTTCCGGGGCACAGTCCCCGAACTCCTCCGGCACAGTCTCTACTTCGCGTTCCACAAGCCCGTAAATCTACTCGTCATCGTCTTTTTCCACGTCTTTCCGCTGTTCCTGACCTACAGCGACCTGTCGAATCTGCCCCTGTACGCGTTTCTATGGTGTTTCGCGGGCTTCGGGGCCGTCGAAATGCTTACGGCGTCGCTGTTGTCGCGGGAGTTCGCGCCGTACCTGTCCGCTGTCGACAACGGCACGGATGGGGAGGCACCCGATGAAAAGTCGGAGGCGGAGATTTTGGAGGAAATGCGAAAACTGGATATGTAACGAAAAGGCCGTCCGGATTCCGGGCGGCCTTCGCGTTACGCTTATTTCGTTGTTCCGCTCAATTCGGCGCGCAGGCGCTCCATGACGGCCTGAAACGATTCCCCGGTCTTACGGCAAATCGCCGCTACGCTTTCGTATTCCGGCGACACCCGCTCGCCGTCCGGGGCCGTGCAGTATTTTACCTCGACTTCCCCGAGGCTCGTCCGGACTTTCCCCGAACGCCGCGCAAGCGCAGTACGCTCGACCGCTGTCCGGCGAATGCCGATAGTCGTCGTATGCGTGAAAATCAGGCGTTCCATAGTCTCCCGTTCGGCCTCCGTGCAAAGGATGCTCAACAGGTACCCGGGGCGGTTCTTCTTCATGTAGACCGGGGTATAGTACACGTCGCGCGCGCCCGCGTTCATCAACTGTTCCATAGTATAGCCGAGGGCCTCCCCGGTGCAGTCGTCCACGTTCGTTTCCAACAGCGTCAGACTGTCGGAAGTCTCGCCCGTCTCCGGCGTTTGTTCCGCCTCAATCAGCATGACCCGCAACAGGCTGGGCCGTTCGTACTCCCGTTTCCCCGCGCCGACGCCCGTTTTCAGAATCCGGAAGCGTTCCGGCAACTTCCCGGAAGTCCGGAACGCCGCCGCGAGCGCCGCGCCCGTCGGCGTGACGAGTTCGCCGCGCCGGTTCGTAATCGTCAAGGGCAGTCCGTGGGCTACCGCAATATTCAGTACCGCCGGGACGGGTACGGGTAGAATCCCGTGCTGACAGCGCACGCTCCCGGTACCCTCGTACAGTGCCGGAATGATACAGTCCTTTACGCCGAGACTGTCGAAACACACCGACGCCGCCGCGATATCGACGATGGAATCCGCCGCGCCGACTTCGTGGAAGTGTACTTTGTCCAGCGATACGCCGTGGGCTTTCGCCTCCGCCTCCGCCAGAATCCGGAACACGCGC
>CAMHDB010000045.1 GCA_946183715.1 uncultured Oscillibacter sp. | reverse complement strand
CGGTGGTCTCGCCGATGTTTTTCAGGAACGGCAGGGTAGCCATGCCGCCGCCGACGGCGAACAGCCCGGTTTTGAAGAACTCCCAGTAGAGACGCAGCAGAATCATTTGTTTTCACGCTCCGTTCCCATAGCCCGGACTTCCAGAGCTTTCAGGGCCGCGCCCGCGCAGGCCGACACGAGTACGAACCACACCGGGGACAAATTCACCACGACGCTTCCCGCGAGTACCAGCGAGAAAATGACGGCGGTCCGGCGGTCAATCACCGACTTTTTCAGCAGTTTGACCGTGGCATTGAAAATCAGCACGCACACACAGACCTGTATTCCCGCGAAAGCGTTCCGTACCTCCGGAATGTCGGCGAAATTGGAAATCAGTCCGGCGATAATCGAGATGAACACCAGCGACGGAAATACCATGCCCAAAGTCGCGGCAATCCCGCCGGGAATCCCGGCCTGCTTCTGTCCGACAAAAGTCGACGTGTTCACGGCGATAATCCCCGGCGTACACTGCCCGATTGCGTAGTAGTCGAGAAGTTCTTCCTCCGTGGCCCAGTGCCGCAAATAGACGACTTCCCGCTGTAAAATCGGCAACATCGCCATTCCGCCGCCGAAGGTAATCGCGCCCATTTTCGCGAACGCCACGAACAAGTCGCGCAGTATTTGCAGACGTTCCCTCGTCATGAAATCCTCCTTTTCTCGCTCTAACATAGGCGCGCAGGCCCGTATTTCACTCTATATAGCCGTAGAGGCCCCGCACGGAGACCTCCCCCGCGCGAATCACGCGCTCCGCCCCCGACGCGTCCCGGACTGTCAGCCCGAACGCCTCGTCAAGCCCTACGGCGTCGGCCTCCTCCCGCCGCCCGTCGGGCGAGATGAGCTGTACGCGCTTCCCGATGTTCACGCAGTCGCGGCGGCAGGCGTCCAGATACTCCGACAAGTCCCCGCGGCAGAGGGCGTCATAGGCGCGGTCGAGTTCCTCAATCAGCGCCGCCGCCAGCCGCGGACGCGAGATGTCCCGCTTGAGTTCCCACGACAGGGAAGTCGCCATTGCGGCCACTTCCGGCGAGAAATCGCCGGGCGTCTGCGCCACGTTGATTCCGATTCCCGGCACCACGTATGCCACGCGTCCGCTTTCGCCTTCCATCGAAAGTTCCGTCAGGATTCCGCACAGTTTCTTTCCGTTGAGCACGGGGTCATTGGGCCATTTCAGCCACGGACGCGTCCCGCATACCCGCTCCACCGCAGAGCACACGCACACCCCCGCCAGTACGGTCAGCGGCAAAAGGCGCTCCGGGGGCAAGTCCGGGTACAGTAACACGCTCATGTAGATTCCCTTGTCCTTCGGGGACTGGAACTGCCGGTTCATGCGCCCGCGTCCGGCGGTCTGACTGTTCGCGATGACGACCGTACCGTTGGCCCCGCCCCGCGCCGCGAGACGCTTGCAGTCAAGATTTGTCGAGGCGGTTTCGTCCACGCAGACAATCGTACTGCCAATCAGGCGTACAGGCCCGAGTGCGCGCCGTACTTCCGGCTCCGTGAGGATATCCGGCGCGGCGAGGAGGCGGTACCCGCGCCCGGGGGCGGCGTCGATGTCGTAGCCGTCCTGCCGCAGCGCGGAGACCGCCTTCCAGACTGCCGAACGGCTCAGCCCCAAGCGGCGGCTCAATTCCCCCCCGGACACGGTTTCGCCGTCCCGCAGGAGGTTCAGAATCGTTTCCCGACTGTTCATAGTCCACCACCCCGTATGTCGTAAAGCGGATTCAGTTTACCATGTTTTTCCGGATTTGTAAACTGTCCATGCGCACAGTTTTTTCCCTTGCGCGCGCGGCGGAATCGTTGCAAAGCGCAATTTCGCCCCCGGCGGTTGACGCGCCCCGGAAAATCGGGTATCATAGGCGCGTCGCGAATCCCCCGAAAGGAGACTTTTCTATGTACGTTTCGCCCCTGTGCCACAATACCCGCCCCGACGGCGAATTACTCCCGCAGGAGAGCGCCGCCTTCGACCTGCTCGAACGCCTCGGAATCGACTTCGACCGCGTCTCCGGCGACGCCGCCGACAATATGGAGAAGTGCGACGCCGTCAGCGCGGTTTTGGGAATGCCCGTCTGCAAGAACCTGTTCCTCTGCAATCGGCAAAAGACGCAGTTCTATTTACTCTGCATGCCGCCCCACAAGCCGTTCCATACGAAAGACCTGAGCAAACAAATCGGTTCGGCGCGGCTGTCGTTCGGGCCGGAGGAAAAGCTGTGGGAGTTGTTGCGCTGTACGCCCGGCTCCGCGACGATTCTGGGCCTCCCCAACGACACCGAACAGCAGGTACGGCTCCTGATGGATAAGGAAACCTACGAGGCCGAATACCTGAGCTGTCACCCGTGTATCTGTACGAGTACGCTAAAATTGCGGATGTCGGACGTGCTCGAAAAGCTCCTCCCCGACTGCGGACACAGTGTGACCGTCGTGGAACTCCCGGACGAGTGAGGCGCGCGGCATGGAATACTTTCCCGCGCCGCTGGAGGCGCTGATAGAGCAATTCGCCCGGTTGCCCGGAATCGGCGGCAAATCGGCCCAGCGGCTCGCCTTCCACGTCCTCGGACTGCCCGCCGACGAGGTGCGCGCGTTCGCCGCCGCGATGGTCAACGCCAAAGAGGGTATCACGCTCTGCCCGGAGTGTCAGAACTTCACGGCGGGCGGGCTGTGCCCGATATGTGCCTCCGAACGCCGCGACGCGTCCACGATTTGCGTCGTGGCCGACCCGCGCGACGTGGCCGCGATTGAGCGCGGGCACGAATACCGGGGGCGGTACCACGTACTGCACGGCGTTATCTCGCCCATGAACCATATCGGGCCGGATGAGCTGTCGATTCGCCCGCTCTTGGAGCGGGTACGGCGCGGCGGCGTGGGCGAAGTCATTATGGCCACGAACCCCGACACCGAGGGCGAAGCGACGGCTATGTACTTGTCGCGCCTGTTACGCCCGCTGGGCGTCCGGGTGACGCGCCTCGCCTACGGAATCCCCGTCGGCGGGCACCTTGAGTTTGCCGACGACGCCACTTTGTCCCGCGCACTGGAGGGCAGACAGGAGTTTTGAGCGCATATCGGCAAAGTTTGTCTGAAACCTCTCCCTGTTTGGCAGTTCAGGGGCTATCGTTTCGCCCCCTCCGGCTACTGTCCGGAAGGGGCGATTCCCGTTATTGCGCGGCGGATTCGGTTTTCGGCGGAGCGGACGGCTTTCTCCGTCGACGGCGGCGACGCTTCCCCGACGGGAGACCGTTCCGTTTCCGCGCGGCCTCTAGAAGTACGTCCCGGTCGTTCGGAAGTTCGCCCTCTATGACACTGTTCAAGAGCGCGTCGAGCGTCCTCCCGATTCGCTTCCCCGACAGCCCCAGCGACAGCAAATCGTCGCCGTTGACCGCCAACTGTTTCAGACTGAAACAGGCCTGTTGTTCGAGAAGCGCCCGGAGAATCCGTTCGACTTCCTCCACGGTTTCCAGCCGCCTCCGGTCTGTGTCCGACTGCGCGAGGTGGTCGGCCCGCTTGACCGCTAAGAGTTGCCGGAACATCTCCTCTCCGTACTGGTTCAGCGCCCGCCGGACTGCCTTTTCCGTGGCCACAAGCGGCCTGTCGTGCAGTTCGACCAACCGCGACACCCGCTCCCGTAAGACTTTCGGGAAGTGCAGGCGCTGTAACATCTCCCGGGACATGTCGCGCCCGACCGCCGGGTGTCCGTAGAAGTGCCCGACGCCGTTTTCGTCAAGTTGGAATGTGCGCGGCTTGCCGATGTCGTGCAGGAACATCGTCAGTCGGAGCGTCAAGTCCCCGGACTGTACGCCGTCCATCGCGTGGAGGGTGTGTTCCCACACGTCGTAACAGTGGTGGGGGTTGCGCTGTTCAAAGCCAATCATGTCGAGGACTTCCGGCCAGAATACGCCGATAATCTCCGGGTACTGCCGGAGTATGTCCGTGGCGTGAGGCCCCCGGAGTAACTTACAGAGTTCCGTTTGAATCCGTTCGGGGGCAATCTCCGCGAGTAGCGCCCGGTTCCGGCGGATACTTTCGGCCACGTCGGGCACGAGCCGGAAGCCCAGCGCCGCCGCGAAACGCAGTCCGCGCATGAGCCGCAGGGCGTCCTCCGCGAAACGCTCGTCGGGCGCGCCGATACAGCGCAGAACCCCGGCCTGTAAGTCGTCCCGCCCGTGACAGGGGTCTTGTAACTCCCCGTCGAGGCCCATAGCAATCGCGTTAATCGTGAAATCGCGGCGCTTCAAGTCCTCCTCCAGACTGCCCGTGAACGACACCGACGACGGGCGGCGGTGGTCTTCGTATACGCCGTCGATACGGTATGTAGTCACCTCTACGCCGCCCGTCCCGGAACGGACGGTCAACGTACCGTGCCGGATACCCGTCGGAATCGTCCGGCGCGGGAAAACTTCCATGACCTGTTCGGGGGTGGCGCTGGTGGTTACGTCCCAATCTTCGGGGGGGCGTCCGAGGAGCGTATCGCGCACACAGCCCCCCACGCACCACGCTTCGTAGCCCGCCGCCGTCAGCTTTCGTAGTACGTGGCGCACCGCCGGGGGTATCACTTCTTTCCTGTCCGCCGCCCTGTCTGGAATATTCTTCATGTCTCCGCCGCCTTTTCTGTTGCTTTTCGCCTCCGCGCGCATTATAATGAACTGGTTAGAAAATTCTCCGGCATTCCGTGCCGGATGGAAAACGGACAGAAAGCCGTCTCCGGCCTCTGCCCACGGAAAGGAAGTTCTTCCCTATGACCACACCCTCTCCCATAGAAGCCTATCTGCTCCCCGGAAAGCGGGCGCATTTGGTGGGAATCGGCGGCGTGTCGATGTCGCCACTTGCGGAAGTCCTGCAACAGATGGGCCTCGCTGTCACGGGTTCCGATATGTCCGAGAGCCGCGCTGTGAGGCACCTCCGCGAATTGGGCATTCCCGTCGCAATCGGGCACAACGCCGAGAATCTGGGCGGCTGTGACTTCGTAATCCGCACCGCCGCCGCCCCCGACAGCAACCCCGAAATCGCGGGGGCCATTACGCGCGGCATCCCGGTCTACGAGCGCGCCGACGGCTGGGGCGCTATCATGCGGCGCTATCCGAACGCGCTGTGCGTCGCGGGCACCCACGGCAAAACTACGACAACCTCCATGTGTACGCATATCTTTCTCGCGGCGCGGCGCGACCCTACGGTCATGATTGGCGGCACGCTTCCTATTTTACACGCCGGATACCGCGTCGGACAGGGCGATACCGTCATCGCCGAGTCGTGCGAGTACCGCGACAGTTTCCTGCACTTTTCGCCGACCGTCGCCGTAATTCTCAACGTGGAGGCCGACCACCTCGACTACTTCCACAATCTCGCGAATATTCAACGCTCGTTCCGGCGCTTCGCCGAACTCGTGCCGCAAACCGGGCGCGTCATCGTCAACGCCGACAACGCAAGCGCCATGACGACCGTCGCCGGACTTGACCGCCCTATGTTCACGTTCGGCCTGAACGCAAGCGCCGACTGTACCGCCGCGGACTTGCGGTGGTCTCACGGGCGGCCCGAGTTTGACATCCTCATCCGGGGCGAACGCTACGCCCACGTCGCGCTACAGGTCTACGGGGAGCACAACGTACTCAACGCGCTCGCGGCGGCGTCGGCGGCCTACGCGCTGGGCGTGGAGGGCGCCGACGTGGAAACGGGGCTTTCCGGTTTCACGGGCGCGGAGCGGCGTTTCCAGTACAAGGGCACGTTCCACGGCGCGGAAGTCTGCGACGACTACGCCCACCACCCCGACGAGATACACGCGCTGTTGTCCGCCGCGCGGCAACTCGACTGCAAGCGCATTGTCGTGGCGTTCCAGCCGCACACGTACTCCCGGACGGCGAACCTGTTCGACCGCTTCGTGGAGGAGCTGAAACAGGCCGACGTGGTTGTACTCGCCGAAATCTACGCCGCGCGCGAACAGAATACCCTCGGCATATCGTCGGCGGATTTGGCGCGCAACATCCCCGGCTCCGTCTACTGCTCCACCCTCGACGAGACCGCCCGCAAATTGCGGGAAATCGTGCGTCCGGGCGACTTGGTGCTGACGGTCGGGGCCGGAGACATCTACCGTGTCGGGGAGGCGCTGGTCAGCCAGTCGGAGACGGTCTGACACTCTGTCACTCCGTGCGCAATGTCCGGATTTTGGGAAATGCCTCCCCCGTGTCAATGGGGGAGGCAGACGGCGCGTTTTAGCGTCCGTTGTAGCCGCTGAACCCGGAACCCCGCGCGCGGCGGCGGTTTT
The DNA here is from genome assembly GCA_946183715.1 of uncultured Oscillibacter sp. Classification (GTDB taxonomy): domain Bacteria; phylum Bacillota; class Clostridia; order Oscillospirales; family Oscillospiraceae; genus Oscillibacter. The sequence goes on along the minus strand of CAMHDB010000045.1, from coordinate 4,033 downwards.
TAATCGCGTTGCGAATCATCAGGGCCACGACTGCCACGCCGATTACGCCCGCAATCGCCCATACAAGCGGCTTTTGCGCCAGTTCGATGGCCTGTTTCTCGACTTGCAGGAATTTCGACAGCTCCGCCTCGTGGGACGAAATCAGGTCTACCGTGCCGTACTCCACGCCGTTGTAGCTGACTGTCACGGTGCCGAGTTTCTGTCCCTCCGCGACCGGGGCCTCGATGGAATCGCCCGAAAGTTGAATCGTGCGTTCCGTGAAGTCCTTCTTCAACCCCGCCGGGACTAACGCCTCCAGCGCCGCGCCCGATACCGCCGTAACGTGGTCAGTGCGCGACAGCTCCACCGGGATTTCGTCGATGGGTTCGCCCTCGTCCAACAGCGTCAAATAGCGGAAGTTGTCGAAGCCCCAGTTGAACAGGCGGGTAGTCTCCGAGAAACTCCGGATAACCGTCCGTTTGCCCTCCTGTACGCGCTCCGCGCCCATGACGACGCTCAGGAAGCGCTTGTTATTGCGCTCCGCCGTCGCGACGAGGCAGTGCCCAGACTGGCTCATCGAACCGGTCTTGACGCCGTGAACCTCCGGGTTCTTGTAGTCCGGAATCCGGCGGTTGCAAATCAGGTAGTTCGTATTGAGCAGGGCGCGCTCCGGGCTTTTGTTCGTCGCCGGGACTACGACCCTGTCCGTGTCGCAGATGACCATGAACGTCGGGTACTTCATCGCCTCTCTGGTAATCAGGTACATATCCCACGGGGACGTATAGTGGCCGGGGTCGTGCAGTCCGTGCGGGTTGACGAAGTGCGTATTCTTGCAGCCTAATTCGCTGGCCTTCTTGTTCATCGCGTCCACGAAGGCGTCGACCGAACCCGACACCGCCACCGCGAGGACACAGGCCGCCTCATTCGCCGACGGAATCAGCAGGCAGTCGAGGAGATTCCGCACGGTCATGACTTCCCCCTCTTTCAGTCCGACGGTACTTCCGTCGGCGGGCAGGGTGTTCACGATTGGCCCGGCGGTGATTTCCCGCTGAAAGCCCAGCTTCCCGCTGTCGATGGCCTCCAGTGTCAGGAGCGCGGTCATGATTTTCGTCAGGCTCGCGGGGTAGAGTTCCTCGTGCTCGTTCTTGCCGTAGACCATTTTCCCGGTCTTGAGGTCGACGAGCAGGGCGCCGTTGGCCAGAATGTCGGGGTCGGGCGGCATGACGGCCTGTCCCTCTTCGGACGCGAACCCCCACAGCGGCGACAAAGACAGCGTCAGAAGTAACGCCAGAAAGGCGGCGAAAAACCGCGACAGACGATGTATTTTGCAATATAATTTCATCGTGTCCCTCCCGTTTTCTATGCGCGGCAGTCTCCGCGCCTTGGTAGCGATAGTATAGCAAAAAAAATGGGGGAGTTCAACCATGAAAAAGAAACAAAAGATAAACAAACCGGTAAATTATGGGGAATTGGTGTTACTGGGGCTGACGGCGCTGTTTTTATGCGTGCTGTTCGCCCTGCGCGACCGCCCCGCCGCCGTGACGGCGTTGCCGCAACCCCGCGACGCCCCCGCAAATCCGGACGGCCCACCCGTCGCGGACAGTCCGCCCGAGAACCCGGACGGCGCCCCCGTTTCCGACAGTCCGCCCGAGAACCCGGACGGCGCCCCCGCCCCCGACAGTCCGCCCGAGAACCCGGACAGCGCCCCCGCGACAGCCGACGCGGATACCCCGCCCGGACGCGTCAACATCAATACAGCCGACCTCGCCGCGCTTTGCGCGCTCCCCGGAATCGGCGAGGCCCTCGCCGGACGCGTCATCGAGTACCGGGAGGCGCACGGGCCGTTTACAAGCCCCGACGAGATTATGAACGTCTCCGGAATCGGGGCGGGGAAGTTCGCCGCAATCGAGGCCATGATTACCACCGAATAAAAATCCGTTCCGGTCATTGACAAAAGGGCGGTTCTATAGTATCATGTCATGCGGTTTGACAAATCACGTTTCGGGGAGTGTGGCGTAATGTGGAATATCGTCAGTGACAGCAGTTGTGACCTGCGGGTGGAGGAGTTTTCGAGTGAGTGTGTCCGCTTTGAATCGGTGCCGCTGAAAATCCGCGTCGGAGAGCGGGATTTCATCGACAACGACGCCCTGCGGACGCCGGAACTTCTCCGCGCCATGCGCGAGGAGAAAGGCCCGTCGTCGACGGCGTGCCCGTCTCCGGCGGCCTACGCCAGAGCCTACGAGAAGGGTACGCACACCGTCTGTTTCACGATTTCCGGGAACCTGTCCGGGAGCTACAACGCCGCCGTGTCGGGCCGCGACTTACTTCTGGAAGACCACCCAGACCGCAAAGTGTGCGTGATTGATTCCAAGTCCACGGCGGGCGTGCCCTACTTGCTCATCCGCCGCGCAAAGGCCCTCATGGAGGCCGACCCCGCCTGTGAACACTTCGAGGAAGTCTGCGCGGCACTGCGTATCTATCAGGCCTCTCTCCGCACCTGCTTCACCCTCGAAAACTTCGACAACCTCATCAAAAACGGGCGTATGCGTCCGCTCGTCGGGACGCTCCTCCACACGCTGGGCATCCACGTCGTGGCAATCGGCACGACGCAGGGGAGTATACAGGCCGTGGGCAAGGCGCGCGGGGAGAGCAAGACGCACAAAGTCATGGTCGACATCATGAACGCGAGCAAGGACTGCACGGGGGCCTCCGTCATGATTCACCACTGTGAGAACCTCTCCGGGGCGGTGAAACTCAAAGAGGCGATTCTGAAAGAACTGGCCGTCAAGAGCGTGGAAATCCTGCCGTGTCGCGGCCTGAACAGCTTCTACGCGATGGAAAAGGGCCTCATCGTCGGATACTGACACAACGAACGCACAGCCCCGGCGGGCCGTGCGTTTTATTCGTGTCGCATATGTTCGTTGTACGCGCCCCGGAAGGCGCTCCGGCGGGTGGAGGAATCAGAGCGCGACTTCGTCGGGCGCGGCGAGGCGCTGGAGTTCGCTGAGGCAGTTGGCGCAGATGTTCTTGCCGTGGAACGTGTGGATTCCGGTGTCCTCGTTGCAGAAAATGCAGCTGGGCGCGTATTTTTTCAGAATGACGGACGAGCCGTCGACATAGATTTCCAGAGAATCGCGTTCCGCGATATCGAGGGTGCGGCGCATTTCGATGGGCAGTACGATACGCCCGAGTTCGTCGACTCTTCTTACAATTCCGGTGGATTTCACGATGTAACTCCTTCCAGTGTGCGGTTCCCCGTGGGGATTGTGTATAGTGGTACCGTCCCGACTGTCGCCTCGCGTCCACTGCCCCGGTCAGCGCACGCCGGGCGGCGGTCTCTGGAACTGGGAAAAACATAACATAGTCTGTAATAATTTGTCAATTACAAAGTGAAAACTTTTTGTGAACAATTTGTAAAAGTTTTGAAATGTGAACAAACTATGAATATTTTGGACTGTTTTTACCAGAATTTGCAAGGAGTGGGAAACAATGGCACTGTCTATCATCTGGACGGGACTTGTCACGGCCTCGCTGGTGTGCGGAGTTGCGACCGGGCGCGTAGACGCGGTATCGGCGGCGGCGCTGTCGGGGGCGTCGGAGGCCGTGACGCTGTGCGTGTCGATGGCGGGGGCGCTCATGCTCTGGAATGGCGTGATGGAACTGTTGCGGGCGTCGGGGCTTGCGGCGGGGGTGTCGAGACTGTTCCGGCCTGTTCTGCGGCGGCTGTTCCCGGAGGCGGGGCGCGACGGCGATACCCTCTCGGCGCTCTCGGCGAATCTGACGGCGAATCTGCTGGGCCTCGGCAACGCCGCGACGCCGTTCGGAATCCGGGCGGCGGAGCGGATGTCGCGCGGGCTGGACGGCGTGGCGAGTGACGAGCTGTGCCGCCTCGTGGTACTCAATACGGCTTCCGTACAGCTCTTTCCGGCGACCGTCGCCTCGTTGCGGAGCGCGGCGGGGTGCGCGACGCCGCTGGACATCCTCCCGGCGGTGTGGCTGACTTCTGTCGCCTCCGTCACTGCGGGACTGTGCGCCGAACGCGTCCTGTCGCGTG
>CAMHDB010000044.1 GCA_946183715.1 uncultured Oscillibacter sp. | reverse complement strand
TTCCCCGCGCCCTCCGTGGCCCATTTGCCTGTCTGCGTACTGCCCGGCTCCCAGCTCCCCGGACTCTCTGCGAGTGCATGACAGGTTTTACTTCCACTTCAACAGTTTAGTGAAGTATACTACGTTTCCCGCGACTTGTCAAGCGCAAAATCCTGACGAGAGAGAGGGTGCAAGAGGCCGGAGAGGCGGCGCGTTTACGCGGCGGCGATAATCTGGCCGAAGTCGTCGGCCTTGAGGGACGCGCCGCCGATGAGGCCGCCGTCGATATCGGGCTGGCTGAGGAGTTCGGCGGCGTTCTTGGCGTTCATGGAGCCGCCGTAGAGAATCGAGACGCTTTCGGCGGTGTCCGCGCCGAAGAGCTCCGCGAGGGTGTCGCGGATGAGCTTGCACACTTCCTGCGCCTGCGCGGACGTGGCGGTCTTGCCCGTGCCGATGGCCCAGATGGGCTCGTAGGCGACGACGACCTTGCCCATGTCGGCGGCGGAGACCTTCCCGAGGTCAATCTTAATCTGCGTGCGGATGTGCTCGCTCATAATGCCCTGCTCGCGCTGTTCGAGGCTCTCTCCGACGCACAGGATGGGCGTCAGGCCCGCTTCCAGCGCCGCGCCGATTTTCAGCGACACCGTCTCGTCGGTCTCGGCGAAGTACTCCCGGCGCTCGCTGTGGCCGATAATCACGTAGGACACGCCCAGCTCCTGCAGCATGGCCGCGCTGATTTCCCCGGTATACGCGCCGCTGGCCTTGAAGTGGAGGTTCTGCGCCCCGACCTTGACCTTGCTCCCCTCCGCCACGCGGCAGGCTACGGGCAAATCCACGTAGGGCGTACAGACGACGACCTCGCAGGCCGCGCCGGAGGCTTTCGGCAGGACTTCTCCTAACAGGGCTTCCGCTTCCTTGCAGGTCTTGTTCATCTTCCAGTTGCCGGCGATAATGGTCTTGCGCTTGCTATTCATCGTGGTGTCCTCCTTCTTCTGTGTCCGCGAACGCGGCACCCTTAGCATAGTACAAACGCGCGGCGTTGTCAATCTTTTTCGCGCTCAAATCAGCCCGGCAATCAGGATGAAGAGAATCAGCACCGGGAGCACGAACTGCAAGTACGGTTTCAGGGCGGGGGACAGTTTGAGGCCGTGCCCGGTATTGGCCTCTTTGATGTAGTTGTCGAAGCCCCAGCCCCAGCGCGTCACGCAGAAGAGCAGGTACGTCAGCGAACCCAGCGGGAGGAGTAAGGAACTTACGATAAAGTCCTCGCTGTCGAGCACGTCGCGCGGCCCGATGATGTGCAGATCCATCCAGACATTGTAGCCGAGCACGCAGGGCATACTCGCTATCAGGATGAAGACGCAACAGGCGACAGAGGCCTTTTTGCGCTCCCAGCCGAAATCGTCGATACAGTTGGCGACGAGGTTCTCAAAAACCGCGATAACCGTCGAGAAACTCGCGAAGGTCATGAACAGGAAGAACAGCGCGCCCCAGACGCGCCCCCCGGCCATGTCGGTGAAGATACGCGGGAGTGTCATGAAAATCAGCCCGGGGCCCTGATTCGGTTCCACGCCGAAGCTGAAACACGCCGGGAAGATAATCAGTCCGGCCATGAAGGCGACGAAGGTGTCGAGCGCGCAGATACGCGCGGCCTCGCCGGGAAGCGTGTGCTCGTCGGACATGTAGCTCCCGAAAATCTCCATAGAGCCGATTCCGATACTCAGCGTAAAGAACGCCTGATTCATCGCGTCGGTGATGACGCGGAACAGCCCGACTTCCCGGGCGCGTTCCAAGGACGGGAGAAGGTAGAAGCGCACGCCGTCCAGTCCGCCGGGGAGCGTCAGCCCGCGCACGGCGAGAATGACAATCAGGGCCAGCAGGCCGACCATCATCCACTGCGTCACGCGTTCGATACCGTTCCGGAGGCCGAAACTGCACACCAGAAAGCCCCCAATGACCGTAAGCGCCATCCAGAGCGTCATTTCCGCCGGGGAGGCCAGCATATTCTCAAAGACGGCGTCGGCGTCGGCGGGGTTGAGCAGGGAGAACGTGCCGCCCGCGAACTTGACGAAGTAGCCGAGCATCCAGCCCGAGACGGTCGTGTAGTACATCATGAGCAGGGTACAGCCCGCGAAGCAGACCCAGCCGTGAATATGCCACTTGCTGCCGGGGGGTTCGAGGGCCTGAAAGGCCGGGAGGGCGCTTTTCCGGCTTGCGCGTCCCACGGCGAACTCCATCGTCAAGACGGGAATGCCCATGATGAGCAGGAACAGCAGGTAGAACAGCACGAACACGCCGCCGCCGTCCGCGCCCGTGACGTAGGGGAAGCGCCACACGTTCCCGATTCCGATTGCACATCCGGCGCTTACCAGCAGGAAGCCCAGACGTGACCCGAAGGTCTCACGTTCCTTCATAAGTTTGTCACTCCTTCTGACTTTTGCCCGGCCCGTTACAGGCCGAGGTTTTCGCGCACGAGCAGGACTTCCGTTTCGGTGCCCATCATCGGCCCCCACAGGACGACCAGCCCCCGGCAGATTCGCTCCGGAGAGCGGCAGTCATGGCAGTGGTCGGCGAGTAGCGCGCACGGCGTTTTCATCCCTAAGCGTTGCGCGTTTTTGGGCGCGGCGATATTCCGCGCGCGCCACAGGGCCTGTTCGTAGTCGGGGGCGATTTTGTTCCGCCCCACGACGAAGTAGACGCGCTTGTGTCCGTAGAGCGTCGCGGCGACGCGGTTGCCCGTGCCGTCGATGTTGACCAGTTCGCCGCCCTCCGAAAGCCCGTTCGCCGACGAAAGATACACTTCCGTGGACGAAGCCCGGTCGCGTTCCTCGTTGTCCCCGGCCCAGTGCCAGTGTACGTCGTTATGGGCGCTGAGGGTGTCGTAGAGGCCCAGTTCTTTGAGCGTCACGGAGCCGCCGAATCCGACGGTAGTCCCGTCAATCGCGGCGTTCAGATACTCCGACACGGCTTTCCCGTCGTCGAAAATCTCCGCGCGGAAGCCCCGCGCGCGTAAGTTGTCGCGTACCCGTTCGAGATTCATAATCTCATCCTCCGCGTCATAAATTACGATTCCCTCGCGCCGGATGGAATCCAGTAGTTCCGGCTGTACCGGCTTGTCGAGGTTCACGATGTCGAACATGAACAGCGTCCACGTCGAGGGAGAAGCGCGCGCCGTCGCCGCCCGTAAAGGCGAGGTCGATGTCGCTCCGTTCGCGGAAGTCGCCGCGCGCCCGCGAGCCGAAGAGAATCACCTTTTCGACGCCGTAGCGCGCCGCGAACGTCCGGATTTCACGCAGGACGCGTTCCCTGATTCCGGCCTTTTTGGAAAGTTCGGCTACCGTCTCCATACGCGCCGCCTCTCAGTCGAATTGCGTCACCCAGTGTCCGGCGCGGCGGGCGTCGAAACACATGGCAATCTGTTCGGGGGTGTTCTTCTCCGTGGACAGGGGCGGGAGCGCGTCGGGGGAGAAATAGCCGCTGTCGGTGGTCTCGGTGTTCTCGGCGAACTGCCCGCCGCGCGCCGTGCAAAGTATGAAAACTTTACAGATTTTCCACGCGTACACGGGCAGGTTGTGCTTGTCCTTGTCCTGTACGGCGATAATCAAATCGGCGCTGACATCCAGCCCGGCCTCCTCGCGCACTTCCTTGACCGCGCTTTCCGTCACGGACAGATTCACGTCGACCCAGCCGCCCGGAAGAGACCACTTCCCGGTACGGCGCTCCCGGACGAGCAAAATTTTGTCGTTGCGGAATACGGCGGCGCGGGTGTCGAGTTTGGGGGTCTGGTATCCGGTCTCGCCGCAGAAGAGCTCCCGGACTTTCCCCGGCGGAATGTCCGACTTCACGGAGAGCATTTCGGCGGCGATTTCGCGGATACGCGCGAAGCGTTCCACGTCGTAGGGGTCTTTGGAGTAGTGGAGGCCGGCCTGCGCGAGGGCCTGTAATTCCACGGCCCACGAAAGCCACGGCTCGTTACGATTCATGACAAATTCCTTTCAGAATAGCGTCATAGGAAAGCGGCGTCGCGGGGACGCCGCTTTCAGTCAGGGCTTGCTCAAAACAAATTACCCGGATTCTGACTTGATTCCGCCGTATTGCGGACACCAGACGCAAAGACTGTTTTTCAGTCCCGGGTCTCGAAGGAGGTGCCGTCCCATGCGGGCGTCAGTTCGATAAGCGGCGTGGAGATGAAGCCGTAAATCGGCTCGCCCTTGTCGTCCACGTCGACCTGCGTCGTGATTTGCACGATTCGTATGGAGACCGTCAGCGGCGAGCCCCTGACGTTGCTGTACTGGTCGCACAGGTCGGACGAGAACGTCAGGAAGGTGCCGTTCTCGGCGTGGTCAAGCTGGAACTCTATGGTAAGCGTCTGCTTGCCGATTTGGCTCTCGTCGTCCTCCATGAGGCTGATTTGCGTCGAGGAGCGGGTCTGCATGAGGGACGCGACGGCGCGGAAGTTCTCGTACTCGGGCAGGTCGCGCAGGGAGCTGATAATCGGGCCGCGGTCGACCTGCCGGAGCGTGGGCGGGGAGGTGCTGTCGTCGCTGTGGTAGAGGTACTCGTTGAAGGTCAGGGAGATACGCCCGCTACACGTATTGCCGACGTGCCCGTCGACGATGTCCATATTGAGCGTGTTCTGAATGGCGGTGACGATGGGGGCCTCGCTGTCGACGAGGGTCAGGGGGTAGATACAGCGGAAGGCGTCGCCGGAGCCGGACGGACTTCTCCCGACGGCGAGGAAGGCGTACTGCGCGCGCTCCGACATGGGATACTCGCTGGCGTCGACGACGTGCCGCGTGCCGGAGTTGATTTCGATACCGTGCCCGACGCCGATGATAGTCCCGGCGGTGTTCGACGAGGAGGCGCGGATATACTCGGCGAGCTGGTCCTTGTAGTTCTGCGTGGCGTACTTGTCGAACACGCACCCGGCGCCGCCGCTGTCCGAACTGGCGAGGTTGGTCGCGAGGGCCTGCAAGACCGTGGAAATGCCCGCGTAGCTGGGGAAATTCACGGGCGGGTCGGCCTCCCCGGTGGGGTCGTTGTTCCAGAAGGCGCGGCTGAGTAAGTTGCTCAACGCCGCCGAGTTGTAGTTGACAATCATGAAGTCGACGGCGGCGCGCTTGTCGGTCGAGACGTTGACTATCGGGTTGGCGAGGTCGAGCGTGAGCACGGGGCGCTGTACTTCCAGCGTGGTGAAGCGGAAGATTTGCGCGTACTCGGAGTAGGTCTGCCCGGTGCCCCGGATGACGAAGTAGGCGAAGTAATTGGTCTCGGGGAGCAGGTTGCTGACGGTGGTCGTGACGGTGCCGGACGTGATGGGCACGTACCCGGTGATGATTTCGGGGTTGTCGTACTCGGGGTTGACGATTTCCAGATAGGACGGCGTGGAGACGTAGAAGGGCGCGAGCGGAATGGGGTTGCCGTCCTCGTCGCGCACCTCGTTTCCGTTGGTGTCGACGCGGACATCGCTCCCGGACGCGGGGATTTCGTCCTTGCGCGTCCAGTTGACGGCGAAGCCGTCGAGGTCGCGCGTGCTGATGGTGTCGTCGGCGGGGGCGAGCGCGTAGAACACGGTGCCCTGCCGCGAGATTTGCAGACGCATTTCCACGCTTACGTCCAGCGGGGTGAACATGGGCCGCCCGGAGGAGAATGTCGGGGCCTCCGTGTCGAGGAAGGCTTTCGTCAGGCGGAAACCGAGGTCGGGCGGCGTGCTCAATTCGTTAATCGTCTCCTCCTGCTTGGCGGTCTGGAAGCGCTCCTCCGTGACGTTGGAGGCGAGGTTGCCCAGTTCGTTCGAGGAACCGGAAATCACGGAGATGAAGAAGTGTACTTCCTTGCTCCATCCGCTGCGCTGGTTGTCGCCGTTAATCTCCCGGAAGCGGATGGCGTACTCGTACACGCTCCCGTCGGAAAGGCGGGTCAGGTTGGGCGTCTCGCCGACGCCGTAATTGTAGAGGTTGAAGTGCAAACTCTGTCCGACGCGCTGATTCTGCATGGTGGACGGAATCGCGACCTTGCCCACGCCGCCGGAGGCGTCGCGCGGGTTCTGGATACGCTTCCAGCCGTTGGCGTCGGTCTCCGCCGATACGTCGTAGGACTGCGCGTCCGACAGCCGCGAGCGGACGTACATTTCGTACTCACAGGAGATATCCGACCAGATGAGCATATCCCATGTCGTCATGGGGTCCGACATGGAGGTCGAAACCGGCGTGACGGCGAAAGACATGTCGATGTCGCTGATTCCGACGGGGTAGGCGCTGGCCGGGAGGCTGAGCGTCGTTAAGGCCACCTGCGAGGCAATCGTGCGGAAGCGCTCCAGACGCGTCAACTGCATGCGGTTCTGGGCCGAGGAGGTGTCGGAGATGTCGTCAATCTGGAAGTAGTAGGAGGTGCCGCTGCTCAGGCGCAGGGCGCTGGTCTGCTCCCCGGCGCTCTCGATGTACGTCGGGAACGTGACGACCGTCCGGGCGTCCTCCATGGTGACGGTGCAGTTGCGGTAGTCGATGACCCAGTTGGTAATCGTGTCGGCGTTGGCGGTGGTGCGCTCGTTGACCAGTACGGGCAGGCCGGGGTTCGTGCGGTCGTAGAGCTTGATGGTCGCGCTCAACGCCTCGGCGAGCGTATCCTTGGCCGTGGCGCGGTCGGCGGACGACTGCGCGAGCACCACGTCTTGGTACAAGTCCAGAAAGCGCACGTTGCTGGACGCCTGCTGGATGCTCTCGTTAAAGACAATGCGGATGTCGCTGTCGGCGTAGGGGGAGTTGGGCGAGTTCTCGGGGGTTCGCGAAAACTCCTGTGTGGCGACGGGCGGGGCGTTGTCGAGGGTGTTGGCCGTGACCATGCAGGTACGCTTCGGGTTGTTGGGGTCGGTCGGGTTCGTGGGGTCTCCGGTCGGGTAGACGGAGTAGTTCCCGGCGAGGTCTTTGGCGATGTACCAGATATCGTAGGAAGTCTCGGCCTGCAGTCCGGTGATGTTGATTTGGGCGAGGGTATTCGGGCGGGCGGTGACGGAGCCGGCCTTGACGCCGTTCATGCCCGACGAAATCTGCAATTGCGCGTACTCCGGCGTGACGATACTGCTTCCCGCCGGGGGGAGGGGGTAGTCGGTGCCGGAGCGAACCGCGACCCAGTAGATGGTTCCGGCCTCGTTGAGCATGGCGGTGAAGCGGATGGACGTGGAGCGCACTTGGTTGACAGTCATCGGCGTGCGGAACTGCGGCGGGGTGCCGTCGACGGTCGTGAAGGAGAGTTTCCGGACGGGCGAGCTCTGCGCGAAATCGGCGTCCGTCAGCCACAGGTACACGTCGTACTTTGTCTGTTCGTGCAGTCCGGTGAGCTGTACGAGAGCGGGCAGGCTGCGCGTCAATTCCATAATGCCGCTGGAAATCGCGCCGCCGAGCGACCCGGCGCGGAAATCGCGTCCGGCGGGCGTCGAACTCCCGGTGTTGTAGAGCGCCCAGTAGAGCATGCAGGACTTGTTGGCCATGACCATGACCTGCGCGCTGTAGCGGTCGACGCTGGCGGAGTTCCTGTCGTAGGTGTTGGAGCTGATGTTCGGGTACCCGGCTGTGAAGGCCGGAATCGTGCCGTCGGGCGTCGAGAACGAGACGACCTTCACGGGGGAGCGGGTGCCGCGCGCGTCGACCATAATCGCGGAGAGGTAGTAGGAACCCCCGGCGGTCAGGCGCTGTATTTTCACCTGCACTTCCTGATTTGAGGCGTCAATCTTCGTCGAGCCGCTGTTGATGGTCTTGGAGCCGTAGGTCGAGGGGTTAATCAGCTCTTCCTCGTTGACGGAGCCGTCCGGGAGGCCGCTGACGGCCCAGTAGACGGTGCCCGTCTTGTTGGCGGAGAACCAGCCGAGGGCGTTGCTGGGCGAGATGTCGGACACGCGCGGGTAGCCGGCCAGAAGGCGCGGGTCTTCCGACGCCTCCGCGCCCTGCGTGGAGTCCATGCGCTCCCCGGCGACGACTGCCGTAATGCCGGGCCGGATGTTGATGTTGTCCGGGAGCATGGAGACTATGGAGCCCGCCGTGTTGATGTTGACGTTCTCCACGTCGCCGTTGCCCGTGACGGGTACCCCGGTGTCGAGGTTCAGCGTCTTGACGATGGCGTTGGGGTCGAGTATCAGCGAGGAATCGACGGCAGCCTCGTCAACGGTCAGATTCTGCAACGTGCCCGAGGCGATACGGAGCGTGGATTCCGGGGTCTTGTTCGTCACGTTCTCCAAGTTGCCCGACAGGGAAAACTCGTTCGTGGGCGAACCTTCCAGCGTAATATTCAACAGTCCGCGCCCGGTGGGGGTTCTGTCCTGAAGGTACGCGCTGGAACGAATCGAGGTGTTCCGGATAGAAGTCGTGCCCTCCGAGCGCAGGGACAGGTACTGCCCTTTGAGGCTGTCGACCTCCAGATTGTTGGCCTCCACGTTGCGGAGAATCACGCTTTCGTCGCCGGTCTCGCTCTCGCCGCTCCCGGCTACGATGATGTCGCCGAGGACACGGACGTTTTCGAGCGTGACCGCGCCGAGTTCGAGGCCGCCGCTGATGTACAGATTCCCGGCAATCGTCGTATTCCGCAACGTGGTCGCCGAGCTTGAAATCGTCACGTTGCCGAACACGTCGTCGAGTTCGTAGACGCCGGGCTCCTGAATGAGGTTGCCAAGGGCGCGGTAGAGCAACAGCGCCATAGCGCCCCGGGAGATGTTGGCCTCCGGGCGGAATGTGCCGTCGGGGTAGCCCTTAATCAGGCCCTTCTGCACGGCGGCCTTGACGTAGCCCTTGCTGTAGTCGGCGAAGGCGTTGCCGTCGATGAACTGCGTCACTTCCCCGGGGACGGGCGTCAGGCGGAGATTCTTGGCGAGCATCGTCATGGCCTGCTGGCGCGTGAGGAGGCGTTCCGGGGAGGCGCTGTAGCGGTCGGTTCCGGTGAAGTAGCGCGCCGTGTAGGCGATGACTACGTCGTCGTAGTACCACGAGGTGGCGAGGATGTCGCGGAACGGTACTTCTCCTTTCGCGGTGTAGCCGTAGGCGCGGTTGACCATCGCCACGAACTGCGCGCGCGACACCATGCGTTCCGGGTGTACCTCGCCGTCCTCGTAGCCGTGGATGACGCCCCACGAGACGAGCTTCTCAATGGCGTCGTCGTAGACGCTCTCGGCGGCGCGCGCCCGCGCCGGGTACGCGAACACGAGCAACAGTACCGCCGAAAGAAACAGGAATTTTGTGACTTTTTTCAAATTTTAGCTCCTTCCCTGTCTGGCGTTGTCCCGGATGTGGGCAAGCTGGATATTGAAGACCGCCTCCTGAATCATGCTCTCCTCGTCGGGAATCAGGTCGACGAACTGGCAGGCGTACTTCTGGATGGGCGGGGAGAAGGGCAGTACGCGAAGAATCGTACAGCGGACAATAATCGGGGCCTCCGCCGTAATCGGAATCACGACTTCCGTACTGGAACCCGCCGGGAGATTCGCGACGGTGTAGAAGGCGATTCCGCCGGAGCTTAAGTCGATGGCCTTGATGATGTAGCGCCCGCCGGAATCGGGGTAGATGAAGCTCTCGAAGTCCACGGGCATGCGGAAATTCTTCCGCACGGCCATTCCCATTTCGCGCATGTGCTCAATGGTGACGACGCTGCCCCGGCGACTGACCGCCTTGCCCATCGTCACGGACTTGGTCTTGTCGGTCGGCACGACCTGCACAATCTCCATGCGGAGAATGTTTTCGATGTTGCCGTCCATGACTTTGAAAAGAATGTCGTCGCTGTCGGGGTTGTCCTGCAAGGCGCCCCGGGCGAGATAGTTGGAGTTCTTGTCCATGAGGAAATAGTAATCCTGCGGTTTTTCCTTTCTGAAAAATCCGAAAAGGGCCATTCGCTTTACACTCCTTCCGCGCTTTCGGTCTCCGTCGGCGTCAGGACTTTGGGCCGCCGGTTCTGCACGTCGAAGTTGAGAAAGTAGACGTAGATTTCCACGATTGCCTGATACAGTTCCGGCGGGATTTCCTGCCCCAAGTTCAACTGCGTCAGCACCGTCGCGAGGGAATCGTCCTCGTAAACCGGCACGCCGTTCTCCTGCGCCACGTCCACTATCCGCTCGGCGAGGTAGCCCATCCCGGAGGCCACGACGACCGGCGCGCTGTCGTCGGCTCCGTACTGAAGGGCCACCGCCCGTTTTGTCGCTCTCGGCACTCGTCCTCACTCCTTCATGTTCCGCTATACCCTGACATTAATGCCCGTCATGCCTTCCAGCACCTTGGGGAAGACTTCCGAAATCGTGATGGGCCGCCGCATTTCGGCCACCGTCACATTTTCCGGGCGGAGGCCGTTCCGTGACAGGATTTCCGCTAAAGTCTGCGAAACCTGCTGGGCGTGCGGCGCGACTGTCGACGGGCACGCCACCTGTAAATTCACGTCCGTCCCGTGGGCGTCGAAG
>CAMHDB010000043.1 GCA_946183715.1 uncultured Oscillibacter sp. | reverse complement strand
TGTACGACGCCGTCCATATAGCGCCGGACGCCCGGGAACGCCTCGAAATAGCCGTCCATATACGCTTTCGCCTCCGCGACGCTTACGCCGATGTCCTGCGAGAGAGAAAACGCCGAAATTCCGTACACGATACCGAAATTGACGGCTTTCGCGTGGCGGCGCATTTCCGGGGACACGTCCCCCGGCGCGACATGGAATACCTGCGCGGCGGTCGCGGCGTGAATGTCGGTGCCGTCCAGAAACGCCCGCTTCATGGCCTCGTCGCCGGAGATATGCGCCAGCAGGCGCAACTCGATTTGGGAGTAGTCGGCGTCAACCAGTACGTTTCCCGGCGACGGGAGAAACATCTTCCGTATTTCGCTTCCCAAGTCGGTACGCGTGGGGATGTTCTGCAAATTCGGCTCCGTGGAACTCAGTCGGCCCGTGGCGGTGGCGGTCATCTGGAAGGAAGTCCGGACGCGCCCGTCCGTCCCGATTGCCTTGAGCAGTCCGTCGGCATACGTCGACTTGAGTTTCGCGTACTGCCTGTAGTCGAGCACCGCCGCGACGAGTTCGGATTCCCCCCGGAGGTTGTCCAGTACGTCCGCGTTGGTAGACCATCCGGTTTTCGTCTTTTTGCCGTGCGGGAGTTTCTGTTCGTCGAACAGGACAGCGCCCAACTGCTTCGGCGAATTGATGTTGAACTCGTGCCCCGCGAGTTTGTAAATCGTCTGTTCCTGTTCCCGGATTCGCCCCGCGAGCAGTTCCCCGAACGCCGACAGCGCCCCGCAGTCGACAAGACACCCGGCCTGTTCCATCTCCGCCAGTACCCGGCAAAGCGGAAATTCCGCCTTCTGGTACAGTTCCGTCAAGTTCCAATCCTGTAATTTCGGCTCCATGACTTCCCGCAGACGTTCCAGCGCTTGCGCCTCCGCCGCGAGTTCGTTGTAGCGCTCCGTCTGCGACGGGACTTCGGGCGTGTCCAATAGCGAAAGCTGTTGGCCCTCCTGTACGGCCTCCGGCGCGCGCGCGATTGTAAAGCCGCCGTACTTGCGGCAAAGCCGGTCGAGGTCGTAGCGTCCCGCCGTGGCGTCGAGCAGATACGCCATAAGCATAATATCGTCGGCCCAGCCGTCCGGCGACACCCCGCGCCGTAGCAGTTCGCGCATGGTGTCCTTGACGCCGTGCCCGACAAGCGACAGCGTACCGTCAAAGAGTACGCGCAGGGCGGCGGCGTAGTCGCCCGAGAAAGACGCCTCGTCCAGCGCGTAAGCCGCCCCCGACTGGTACAGTACAACAAGCTGTAACGCCTCGTCCGCGCGCGCGTACACCGCCCCGCCGCGCAGACGTTCCCGCGCTTCCGTCACCGCGTCCATGTCCGGCAGTGCGGCAACCGTACAGGCCGCCGTGAACGTCTCCGGCTCCGCGACGGTCTCCGCATGCGCTTTCAGGTTCAGGCGTTCCGACAGCTTGCGCAGTTCCAATTTCTGGAACAGCGCGTAGGCGTTAGGCCCCGGGGCCTTGCGGAGATTCGCTTCCGGCGTAAAGTCTAGGGGCACGTCGGTCTTGATAGTCGCCAGCCAGTAGGAATGCCGCGCGCTTTCTTCCCCCGCCGTCAGTTTCTTGATAACGCCCGGTTTCGCGTCGATTCCGGGCATTTGGCGGTAAAGTTCCTCAATCGTCCCATACTGTTGAATGAGCGCGGAGGCAGTCTTTTCGCCCACGCCCGGGACGCCCGGAATATTGTCGGACGCGTCGCCCATGAGCGCCTTTAAGTCGACGATGTTCGCGGGCGGAAAGCCGTACTTCTCCCGGAACGTCTCCGGATTCATGACGACGGGGCCCGTCTTGGAGAGGAGTAAAACCGTGGTGCGGTCGCTGACAAGCTGTAAAATATCCCGGTCTCCGGTGAGCACGACACATTCCCAGTCCGCCGCCTCGCAACGCTTCGCAATCGTGCCGATTAGGTCGTCGGCCTCGAATCCGGCCAGCTCGTAGCGCGGAATATTCAGCGCGTCCAATACCTCTTTGAGCACCGGGACTTGTTCGCGCAAGTCGTCGGGCATGGGCTTTCGATTCGCCTTGTAAGCCGCGTCGGCCTCGTGCCGGAAGGTCGGCGCGTGTACGTCGAATGTTACACAAAGCGCGTCGGGCTTCTCCCTGTTCTCGACCGGAAGCACGGTATTCAGAAAGCCGAAAATCGCCTGTGTATGCAGTCCGTCGCGGGTAATTAACGGGGCCACGCCGTGGTAGGCCCGGTTCAGGATACTGTTCCCGTCAAGCACCAGAAGTTTCATACGCTGTCCGCCTCCCCTGTGGTGTCCGGTACAGTATAGCGCATGTCGGCGCGATTTGCAATCCTTGCGCGCGCGTGGTACAATCGACAAAATTCGGAGGTGGCGCTATGCGAAACGCGATTCTGTACGTACACGGCAAAGGCGGGAACGCCAGAGAGGCGGAACATTACCGGGGCTTGTGTCGCGGCTACGACGTATCCGGCCTCGACTATCACGGCTCCGCGCCGTGGGACACCAAGGACGAACTCCGCGCGGCTTTCGACGGACTGCTTGCGGAGTACGACACGGTCGCGGTCATTGCGAACAGCGTCGGGGCGTATTTCACGATGAACGCCCTACAAGGCAAGCCCGTCGCGCAGGCGCTGTTCATTTCGCCTGTTGTGGACATGGAACGCCTGATACGCGACATGCTGTCGTGGGCAGGCGTGACGGAGGCGGACTTGGAAACGCGGCTGGAAATCGAAACCGACTTCGGGGAGAAACTGTCGTGGGAGTATCTGCGCTACGTGCGGGAACACCCGGTAGTATGGACGGCCCCGACGCGAATCCTGTACGGGGACGGCGACAGCCTGACGGCCCCCGACACCGTGCGGGCCTTCGCCGACGCACACGGCGCGGACTTGGAAACCATGCCCGGCGGCGAACACTGGTTCCACACCCC
The DNA here is from genome assembly GCA_946183715.1 of uncultured Oscillibacter sp. Taxonomy (GTDB): domain Bacteria; phylum Bacillota; class Clostridia; order Oscillospirales; family Oscillospiraceae; genus Oscillibacter. The sequence continues at coordinate 7,514 of CAMHDB010000043.1, read as the reverse complement.
GGAACAAATGGCCTTCCTCGACAAATGGATACAGCGCTACTTGTAAGTCACTCGCGGTCGATATACGCGGCGGCGGCGTACCCGGCGTAGTCGCGCCAGTAGACGACGTACCAGCCCTCCCACGCGCCGTAAACCATGACTTCCCCGCCGTTGGGCAGGTCGGCGATAATCGGCGCGCCGGATTCGGGACGCTCGCGCAGATTCAGCGTGCCGTAGTTGAGGCGTACCACGGCGGGGAACGGTTCCATAGGTTCGATGAACGGCACCTCGAAATACTCGGTCAGGGCGCGGGCCAGCGCGGCGGCGATTTCGTCGCGACTGTTCTCAATCCACACCGCGTCCTCGTAGTTGTCGTGGTAGCCGATTTCGACGAGTACCGACGGCGCGCTCGGGCGGCGGACTTCCCCCAGAGAGGTTGTCGGGCGTGTCGTGACAAGTTCCGGGTTCGGGTAGACGGCGCGGAGTTCCTCGGCGATAAGCTCGGCGGCGCGGAATCCCTTGGCGCTCCCGGGGTAGTAGAACACGATGATTCCCCGGACGCGTCCGGCGAGAGCCTCCGGCGACGCGTTGGAGTGCAACGCAAGATAGAAGTCGTAGTTGCCGGAATTGCCCTGCCGGATAGCGTCGGCGGCGGTGCCGTCGGGGTCGTTGCGCTCGTAGCGGATGGCGTTGGCCTGCAAGTACGGAATCAGGGCGTCCGTGAGCTGGTTCATATGGTATTCCTCGGAGCCGCTTCCGGTTACGTAGGGGTTCCAGTCCTGCGTGGACGGGCTCAAAAAGACAATGGGCATAAAAATCACTCCTCTTCCCATGCTATGCGCCGCACGGAAAAGGAGTGAACTTGTAAAACGCCCTCCCCCGTTTCCGGGAGAGGGCCGCGCGTTGCATGTCAGGGCTGTTTAAGTTGTTATAGTTATGCCGCCGCTTCCCACGCAACCGTAATGGTCGGCTCCGCTCCGCTTCCTCCGGGTACAATCGTTACTTTGACGATTTTGCCAACGCAATCAGCGGAGGGATTATAACCATCCTGTGTATTATTGCTGTTGCCAACGACGGTAGTACCTTTGCCATATCCCACAATGCCTGTATTCGCGGCCGCAACCAAACCAGTCGCGGCGTTGAAATAATAACTGACACCTGCGGCGTCTGGACTAGTGGCGTCCATGTAAGAAACCAGTGCAGCGGCCTTCGCGGCTCTCTGGTTGGCGATGTCGGTGGCTTCCCGCGAGGCCTCCAAACGACTCGTGAACACGGGGATAGCGATAGCCACCAGTACGGCGATAATCGCGACCACGATGAGCAGTTCCGCGAGCGTAAAGCCCGCTTTCGTATTCAGTTTTTTCATTTCGACAGTTCCTCCTTGTCGTGGATTCTGACAGGGCCGACACGGAAGGGAGTGACGTTACCCCCTCCGGCGGCTCTGCCAGAACACACAAAAGCGGCGTCGAGTGAATAACTCAACGCCGCCCGAAACTGTCAAAGCAAGATTACCGCTCTAACCATATTTCAAAAGCGTATCCGCGGAATATTTCCCCGCCGACGTCCTCCCGCAGAAGTCCACCCAAGAAACCCCGTCAATTTCCGCTGTCCGAACTCGAAAACAGGAAAAATGGACGGTAATGGACTTGCAAAAGAACATCAAAACCGGGTATAATACCCCCTGCGGTCTGGAATTACTTCCAGTGTGTTGAGTGCCATCTGGTTAAAATAGCTCACCCAATATAGGCTTACGGAATGTTGGTAGCGTTCCGTAGGCTGCCGCTCTATGTGTTCTGTGATTGTCAGTATACACCAGCCCGCGACAAAATGCAAGCCCTTTTTGCAAAAAATTTATGAACAATTTGAAAACAATCGCCGGGAGAGGAAAAAATTCCTTTCCCGGCGTGCTGTTATTCGTAGAAGTCGAGGAACGAGTAGGTTTTTCCGTGGCGTTTGAAGCCGGGGAAGGTGTCGAGCTGTACGCCGTGGATGGCCCGGAAGATACTCTTTTCGATGTTCGGATTGTCGCGTTTGAGCGCGCGAATCAGGGCCTTGACTTCCTGCCGCTTGCTCTCCCCGATACCGTCCGGGGCGGCGTCGCGGGCCTCCGTGAAGCGGCACGCGCACTGTAGAAAGCGGAGGTTGTTGTAGTTCTTCCACGCTATGATTGCGTCCTCGTGGACGCAGTAGAGGGGGCGGATGAGTTCCATACCGGGGAAATTCTTGCTATGCAACTTCGGCGGCATGGCCTGTAGTTGCGCGCCGTAGAAGAGGCCCAAGAGCGTGGTTTCGATTACGTCGGACATGTGGTGCCCGAGCGCGATTTTGCTACAGCCCAAGTCGCGCGCCTTCTCGTACAGGAACCCGCGCCGCATACGCGCGCATAAGTAACACGGGTTTTTCTCCGCCCGGAACGCGACATTAAAGATGTCGTTGTCAAAGACAGTGACCGGAATGCCGAGCAACGCGGCGTTGTCCTCGATAAGTTTCCGGTTTTCGGGGCGGTATCCGGGGTCCATGACCAGAAACGACAGGTGGAACGGGCGGTCGGTATGCCGCTGTAACTCCTGCATGAGCTTCGCGAGTACGGCGGAATCCTTCCCGCCCGACAGGCATACCGCGATACGGTCGCCCGGAGAGACCAATTCGTAGCGCTTGACGGCGGCGATGAACGGTTTCCAAAGCGTCTTGCGGTATGTCGTAATCAGACTTCGTTCGGCGGTTTCGCGCGGCGTGAGCGTCCTCGACACGGCGTCACGCTTTCTTTGCGCGTTCCCGCGACAGGTAGCCTTCCAGAATCAGCGCGGCGGCGACGGCGTCCACGACGTTTTTCCGCTGTCTGCCGTTGCGCCCGTTGGCGCGGAGAATCTGGTGCGCGTCAATCGTGGTGCGGCGCTCGTCCCACAGCGCGACGGGCAGTCCGGTTTCGGCGCGGAGGCGTTCGGCGAATGCCTCCGCCTTTTCGGCGCGGGTGCCGCGGGTGCCGTCCATATTCACCGGATGCCCGAGTACGAGCTGACCGACGCCGTACTCCTCCGCCACGGCGGCGATACGCGCTATCACGTCTTCGGCGCGGTAGGCGTGTACGGTCTCCGTATGCCCGGCGAGCAGCCCCGTGGGGTCGGAGACCGCCAGCCCTGTACGGGCGTCGCCGTAGTCAATGGCGCAGACACGCATGGGTTACGCCTTTACAGTGCCGTCGGCGTTGAACAGCGGCAACGGGGCCAGATAGCGGATGTCGGGGCGGTTCTTGGAATCGCCTTCTGCCAATACCGCGATTTTCCCCGCGACCGTGCCCCCGGCTTTCTTGATAAGTTCCTCCATAGCGCGCAGGGAGCCGCCCGTGGAGATTACGTCGTCGACAATCAGGATACGCTTCCCGCGTATCAGCGCGGCGTCGTCCTGTCCGAGGTACAGCCGCTGGGGATTGGCCGTGGTAATCGACTGGTCTTCGACGTAAATCGGGTCGGGCATGTAGGCCTTTGGCCCCTTCCGGGCGATGAAATACTTTGCCGCGCCGGACTGCCGCGCCATTTCGTGAATGAGGGGAATGCTTTTCGCCTCCGCCGTAAAGAGGTAGTCGTATTCCGTGGCGGGCACAAGTTTGAGCAGTTCCCGGGCGCAGGCTACCGTGATTTCCGCGTCCCCGAAACAGATGAACGCGGCAATATAGAGGTCATCATTGACTTTGCAAAGGGGCAGTTCCCGCGTAAGTCCCGCGATTTTCATGGAGTAAGTCATGCTAATTCCTCCTGATGGTGTCGGATTAGGGCTGTCCGCCTCTTTGGGATATTATAGCGCGCCGGGGGAAAAAGTCAACGCCGCTTTCCCCACGGGTAGAAATTGTATGCCGTAGTTTTCCAAAGGGCGGGAAACCCGCGCCTGATAAAATTTTCACGAATTTACGGAATTTTCGTTGCAATCGGCTTTCGCTTCTGGTAAACTGTACCCCACGAAAGATTGCGGGGTGAAAGCGTGTATCTGAAGGCGTTGGAAATACAGGGGTTCAAATCGTTCCCGGACAAGACCGTGCTCAACTTCGGGGAAGACCTGACGGCGATTGTCGGGCCGAACGGCTCCGGGAAATCGAATATTTCGGACGCAATCCGCTGGGTGATGGGCGAGCAGAGCGCCAAGGGGCTTCGCGGCGCGAAAATGGAGGATGTCATTTTCGGCGGCACGCAGAAGCGGCGGCAGGTCGGGTTCGCGCAGGTCACGCTCATTCTCGACAACACCGGGCGTATTTTCCCCGGCATGGAGGAAAGCGAGGTCGCCGTGACGCGCCGCTATTACCGGAGCGGCGAGTCGGAATACTATATCAACCGGCAGTCCGTGCGCCTGCGGGACGTTATGGAACTGTTCATGGACACGGGCCTTGGCCGCGAGGGCTATTCCATCATCGGGCAGGGCAAGATTGACGAAATCCTGTCGGCGAAGAGCGGGGAGCGCCGGGAAATCTTTGAAGAGGCGGCGGGAATTTCGCGCTACCGCCACCGCAAGGAGGAGACCGAACGTAAACTCGAACGCACGCAGGAGAATTTGACGCGCGTCAATGACAAGATATCGGAGCTGGAACTGCAAGTAGAACCTCTCCGGACGCAGGCCGACAAGGCGAAACGCTTTCTGATTTTGCGGGACGAGTTGCGGGTGTTGGAGCTGTCGCTGTGGCTGGAACAGCTCGACGCGCTGAAAGCGACGGCGGAGAAAGTCCGGGCGGACTATCAAGCGGCGTCGGCGGAGCGCGACGAGGCCCGCGAGGCGCTGGATACGCTCTACGCCGAGGGCGAGCGCTACGGCGAGGCCATGCGCGAAAAGGACGTGGAATCGGAGGCGTTGCGCGCGCAGAACGCGGAGTTGGAGGCACAGCGCCACGAGCGGGAGTCGGCGGTCGCCGTACTCCGAACGGGGATAGAGCACCAGAGGGAGAACATACAGCGCGCGCGCGAGGAACTCGACGAGACCGAGCACCGTTCGGGAGGGCTTGCGAGGCAGGCCGAGGAACAGGAGAAGCGTACCGGGGAGCTGTCGGAAGCGCTGGCGGCGCGGAATGCGGCGTTGGGTGAGCTGTTGGAACGCGCGCGGGAGGCGTCGGAGCGCGCCGACGACGTGCGTACTAAAATGGAGGCGTTGCGGGCGCGGGAGGCGGACGCGTTAGCGGCGGCGTCGGAACTACGCACGGAGGCCGCCGCCGTCACCGCCGAAAACGGACAGCTTGCGGCGCGTCGCGACGCCGCGAGCGTCGAATACGGCGAGGCAAAGCGCCGACTGGACGCGACGGAGGCGCAGTCGGCGGAGAACGCGTCGGAACTGTCGGCGGCGCGGGAGGAACTGGACGCCGCCGAGAATCGGATTGCGGGGTACCAGTTGCGCGCCGAGGAGCGGCAGAAGAAAGCCGCCGGGGCCGCCGAATTGCGCTTGCAAATGACGATGGATGTCGGCGCGCTTGACAACCGAATCCGTCTCTTGACGGACATGGAGCGCGAATACGAGGGCTTTTCGCGCGCGGTCAAGGCCGTCATGCGCGCGGGTGCGCGGCTGTCGGGCATACACGGGCCTGTCGCCGAGCTGATGTCGACCGACGCCGCCTATACGGTGGCGATTGAAATCGCGCTGGGCGCGGCGTTGCAGAATCTGGTCGTAGACCGCGAGGAGGACGCCAAGCGCGCTATCGAGTTCCTGAAGCGTCAGGACGCCGGGCGCGCGACGTTCTTACCGCTGACGGCGATTCGCGGCGACGAACTCCGCGACGAGGGGCCCTCCCGAGAGGCCGGATTCGTGGGCGTCGCGTCGCGTCTGGTACGGTTCGACCCGCGCTATCAGGGCATTTTCTACAACCTTCTGGGCCGGACAGTCGTCGTGGAGAATCTCGACTACGGAATCGCAATGGCGCGGAAGTACCGGAACGCGTTCCGGATTGTCACGTTGGACGGACAGGTTATCAACCGGGGCGGTTCGATGACGGGCGGTTCGGTGTCGCGCAACGCGGGCGTGTTGAGCCGCAAAGCCGAATTAGACCGCCTGAACGAACGCGCCGTGACGTTAAAGCGGAATCTGGAAACGGCGAAGCAGAAGGAAGAACAGGCGAACCGGGAACTGTCGGCGGCGCGCTACGACTTGGAGACCGCCGAGGACAGACGCCGACAAGTACAGGAAACGTTATTACGCCTAGAGGAGGCGCGGAAGCATTTCGACGAGGCTTTGCCGGAATTGCGCCGCAACGCCGGGAATTTGGAGGCGGAGCTGTCCGGACTGCAAGAGCGTCTCACCGAAAACCGAGGGCGGCTGGACGAACTCGAACGGCGTATAGAGGAGCGCAACGCCGAGGCCCGGGACTGTCACGGACAGGCCGCCGAGGCATTCGCGGGGCAGTCGGAACTTCTGGCGGAATCGGGGAACCTGTCGGAGCGAATCACGGCGGAGCGGGAAGCGTGCGCGACGCTGTCCGCGGAGCGCGACGCCGCCGCCAATCGTGCCGCCGACTTGCGCAAGCTGTCGGAGGAGTTATCGGGCGGCGCGGAGCAGAAGGAAGCCGCCCTCAAAGCCTACGCCGAGGCTATCCGGACGGCGGAAGCGGATATCGAGGCGCGGCAACGGGAAATCGAGGATTTCCGGCGGCAGGAGGCCGGGATTACCGCCGCGCTGGCGGAGTTGAACAAGGCCCGATTGGAATTAGAAGCAAAGCGCACGGCGCAAAACAGAAAAAGTCAGGAAATGAACGAAAACCTCTTACGAATGGAGCGGCTTGTGTCGAAGTTAGAGCAGAAGCTGTCGGCGGGGGCGCTGGAGGAGAAGCAGATAGTCGACAAAATGTGGGAAAACTACGAAATCTCGCGCACGGACGCCGCCGCGCAGCGGATTGAACTGGAGAGTATCCCGAAGGCCACGCGCCGCGCCGGGGAGCTCAAGCGCGAAATCCACGCGCTGGGCGCGATTAACATGGGGGCTATCGAGGAGTTCGAGCGCGTCAACACCCGCTACACCTACCTGACCGGACAGCGCGACGACATCGACAAGGCCCGTCTGGAATTAGAGGGCATTATCGCCGAAATCACGAACCAAATGACCGTGATTTTCGCGCACCAGTTCCAGTTACTCTCCGAGAGCTTCCAGACGACGTTTACAGAGTTATTCGGCGGGGGCGCGGCGCGGCTCGAACTCGAGGACCCCAAGGACATTCTCAACTGCGGTATCGAAATCAAGGCACAGCCGCCCGGAAAGACACTCAAAACAATTTCCTTACTCTCCGGCGGCGAAAAGGCCTTTGTCGCGATTGCGCTCTACTTCTCGATTCTGAAAGTACACCCGACGCCGTTCTGCGTCATGGACGAAATCGAGGCCGCGCTGGACGATGTCAACGTCACGCGCTACGCCCGCTATATGCGCAACCTCACCGCCAAGACGCAGTTCATCGTGATTACGCACCGGCGCGGCACGATGGAGGAGGCGGATGTGCTCTACGGCGTGACCATGCAGGAACAGGGAATCAGCAAAATTTTGACCATCAATCTGAACGACATGGCGAAGCAGTTGAAACT
>CAMHDB010000042.1 GCA_946183715.1 uncultured Oscillibacter sp. | reverse complement strand
AGGCCATCACGTCGGAGTGGTCGCCGAAGATGTTCAGGGCGTGGCTGGAGACGGTACGCGCCGAGACGTGGAACACGCACGGCAGGAGCTCGCCCGCGATTTTGTACATGTTGGGAATCATGAGGAGCAGGCCCTGCGAGGCGGTGTAGGTGGTAGTCATGGCGCCGGTGCCGAGGGAGCCATGCACGGTGCCCGCCGCGCCCGCTTCCGACTGCATTTCCACGACCTTGACCGTTGTGCCGAAGATGTTCTTCTGTCCGGCGGCGGCCCACTGGTCGACGAGGTCGGCCATAGGCGAGGACGGCGTGATGGGATAGATTCCCGCAACTTCCGTGAACGCGTAGCTTACATACGCGGCGGCGTTGTTGCCGTCCATGGATTTGAACTTTCTTGCCATACTTTTACCTCCCTAGTGTTTCGGCGGCTGTAAGGCGTTCGCGGGCCGCCGTCGCCCCCTCACAGGGGCCTTTGCGCATACGGGCAGTATATCACAAAATTCCTCCGTTGTAAACGGAAATTTTCCGCAACTCTGATAAAAAAGTATAGGCGCGAAAAGGCCCTCCCGGTTGGGGAGGGTGTACGCTGTCAGGCGCGGACGTGTTCATTGCGGAGGGTGAAGCGGCCCACCAAATCTTTGAGTACGCCGGCCTGTCCGGAAAGTTCCTCGCTGGCGGCGGCGCTCTGCTGGGCGGTGGCGCTGTTGGTCTGCACGACGTTGGAAATCTGGTCGATACCCGTGCTGACCTGCTGGACATCCTTGGACTGGCTGTTGGTGGCCTGCGAGATACGCGTCACGGCGTCCATGACCTTCTGGGCGCGTATCACGACTTCTTTCAGGGACTCGTCGGTCTCGACGGAAATCCGGCTGCCCTCGTTGACGGCCTTGACGGTCTCCTCAATCAGCGCCGACGTGCTCTTGGACGCCTCCTGTGACTTCGTGGCGAGGTTGCGCACCTCGTCGGCGACGACGGCAAAGCCCTTTCCGGCGGCCCCGGCGCGCGCCGCCTCTACCGCGGCGTTCAGGGCGAGGATGTTCGTCTGGAAGGCGATATCCTCGATGGTCTTGATGACCTTGCTGATTTCGAGGGACTTTACTTCGATGGCCTTCATAGCGCCCATGAGGTCGGCCATGTGGCGGGAGCAGACTTCAATCTGGTCGTGGGCGGCCTGATTGTCTACTTTTGCGTTCTGTGCGTGGAGGGCGGTCTCGTCGACGGCGTGGGAAATGCCGCTGATGGTCTGGGCGAGTTCGGAGACGCTGGAGGCCTGCTGGGTGGCGCCCTGCGCCATAGCCTGCGCGCTGGAGGAAATCTGCTCCCCGCCGGAGTTGACTTGGTCGGCGGAAATGTCGATTTGCGCCATAGTTTCGCTGACGGCGCGGCTGAGCTTGGTCATGGCGTCCTGAATGCGGGAGAAGGAGCCGAGGTACATGGCCTCGTTACTGCTTCTGACGTTGAAATTGCCCTCCCCCATGGCCTTCAACTGCATTTCGATGTCGGTGATAATTTCCTTAATGGTGGCGGTGAGGTTGCGCATATTGTCGGCGAGGTGCCCGAGGGCGTCCTTGCCCCTGTATTGGATGACGGACTCAAAGTCGCCCTTGGAGACGGCGAGGGTGACGGCCTGCATTTCGTCGACGGGGGTGGTGATACCCTTGGCAATCGAGAGGGCGAGGAACACGCTGACGACGCCGCTGATGACAATCATGACCGCGACGGTGACATTGGCGATAGTGGCGGAGGTTTCCCCGGTGCTGACTTTTTCGGTAGCGCGGGCGTCGGCCTCGGTGCCGATGGAGTCGAACATGTCGCGCAGTTCGTTGGCGACGGGCTGGTAAACGTCGCGGAGGTAGGCGTAGCCGTTGTCGAGGTCGCCGCGCTCGGCGTAGACGTAGAGGTTGTTAATCATGGGGGTCGCCTGCTGTACGAGGGCGTCGAGGTGGGTCAGGTTGGCCTTGTCGCCGGTATAGGTGCGTTCGAGCGCTCTGATGGCCTCCTGAAAGGTCTGGAACTCCGCGCGCGCCTCGGAGATGTAGGTCGACGAGAGGACGGGGTCCGGTTCGACGGTTGTTTGAAGGAGGTTGGCGCGCAGAGCGCTCAAGGCCCGCTTGCCTTTCCACGAGTTGACGACAGTCTGGTAGGACGTGTCGTGGAAGTTCTCGAGCGTGTTGCCGACGCGCGAGAGCATGACGGAGGAGACAATCCCGGTGACGAGCATCAAGGCGACCACAATCAGGAATGACACGACCAAACGGGCCTGAATTTCCAGATTCTTAAACATTGTACCGCGCTCCTTTTCGCTGACGCATGCAATTTCGAGTGAGTTCGCCCTATTATACCGTACCCCCCGTACAAGGTCAATCACTAATTTTACGGGACTTTTTCGCGTCCTATTGACAAAGGGCCGGCAAAAGTGTATATTTAAAGGTCGCACGGGACTTTATTCTCTTGCTTCTAAGGAGGACTCCATGAACAAAAAACGCTCGTGGCGAATACCGCTTTGTATTTTGGCGGTACTGCTGTGCGTCGTCGGCGTCTACGTCGGCTACGTATTCCTGAGCTATTCGCGCATTCCGGACTTGCAAGCGCTGCCCGTCGCCGGGGACGCCGCGCAGCCCGCGCAACTCGGCACGGAGTACACCGCCGTTTCGTACAACGTCGGCTTCGGGGCCTACACGCCGGAGTTCACGTTCTTCATGGACGGAGGCAAGGACAGTTGGGCGGCGTCGGAAGAAAGCGTAGTGGCGTGTGTCGAAGGCGCGGCGGAAACCGCGCTGTCCCTCGACCCCGACCTCGTACTCTTTCAGGAAGTCGACACCGACTCCACCCGCAGTTACCACGTCGACGAGGCCGCGATTCTCAACGACGCTTTCCCCGGCTTCGACAGCGTGGCCGCCGTGAATTACCATTCGGCGTTCCTCATGTACCCGCTCTGGAAACCCCACGGCACGTCGAACTCCTGCCTGCTTACGGAGAGCGCCTTCGACATCACGTCGGCGCTCCGGCGCAGTCTGCCGATTTCCACCGGGTTCAAAAAGTTTCTGGACTTAGACCGCTGTTACAGCGTCGCCCGGATTCCGGTTGAGAACGGGAAAGAGCTCGTCGTTATCAACGCGCACTTGTCCGCCTACGGCACCGACGCCGCGCAGGGCGAGGCACAGTTGGAAATGCTCTTCGCGGACATGGCGGCGGAGTACGAACAGGGGAACTATGTCCTCTGCGGCGGCGACTTCAACCACGACTTCCCGGGCGATTCCCGCGAGGCCCTCAACCCCGGCACCGACCGCGTTTACAGTTGGTGTCAGCCCCTGCCCGCCGAACTCCTCCCCGACGGCTTTTCGCTCCGCACGGACTACGCCGGCGGCCTCGTCGCCTCCACCCGGGACACCGACATCCCCTACGGCCCCGACAGCTTTACCGTCATCCTCGACGGCTTCATCGTCTCCGACAATGTCCGGTGCGCCTACACGCAGGTCGTCGACACCGGATTCCTTTACAGCGACCACAACCCCGTAATCCTGCGCTTCACGCTTCTGTAATCCCGCGCTTTTGTTGCGGCCTGTTCCGCACGGGCCCCCGCAATAGAAGATAGATACCATCATACTGTGAGGAGGTATACAATGAACCGTAAAACCAGACGCGTACTGTCGGCGCTGCTCGCCGTCGTCCTGACGCTCTCGCTGTGTCCGTGGGCGCTGGCGGACTTCCCCGCCGATACCCGCGCCGCCGTCGAGGGCGACTTCACCGGCAAAACCGTCATTCTACACTCCAACGACGTACACGGCGAAATCATGGGCTACGCCTACATCGCCGCCCTGAAAACGGAGTTCCGGAACCGCGGCGCCAGCGTGATTCTCGCCGACGCCGGCGACTTCAGTCAGGGCGACCCGACGGTCAGCCTGTCGAAAGGCGCGACCGCCGTCAGCATGATGAACGCCGCCGGGTACGACGTGGCCACGCTTGGCAATCACGAGTTCGACTTCGGCTACGCACAGCTCATGAGCAACCTGCAAGGGGCCCAATTCCACGCCATCTGCGCGGACGTGTTCAACGGCGAAAACACCGTCCTGCCCGCGACGTGGACGTATGAGAACGGCGGCCTGAAAATCGGCTTCTTCGGCATGGAGACCCCCGAGACCCAGACGAAAGTCAACCCCGGCCTGATTCAGGGTATCCGCTTCCTCTCCAAGGGCGACGTTTACACCTGCGCACAGACGCAAATCGACGCCCTCCGCGCCGACGGCGCCGACATCGTCGTAGCGCTGGCGCACTTGGGCGTCGATTCCGAATCGGCCCCCGACGGACACCGCAGTGTCGACATGTACGCGCACACGAACGGAATCGACATCATCCTCGACGGCCACTCCCACACCGTCATGACCGCCGGGGAGAACGGCGAGCCCGTACAGTCCACCGGGACGAAATTCGCCAACGTCGGCGTCGTCGTCATCGACAACGCCTCCGAACAGATTCAGGAGCATTACCTGATTCCGACGAAAGTCATGGACGGCGATACCGTCGCCTCCGAACTGCCGAAAGACGCCACCGTCGCGGCGGCGGCACAGTCGATTATCGACCAAGTCGACGCCGAATACGGAGAAGTTTTCGCGCGGAGTGAAGTCCTGCTCAACGGTGAACGCGCCCCCGGCAACCGTACACAGGAGACCAACCTCGGCGACCTGATTACCGACGCCATCGTGTGGAAGGTGCTGGATGTCAACCGCGTCGGCGACGCCCCCGCCACGCTGACCGTAGGCGGGACGAGCGTCGACGAAAACCACGTCGTGGGAATCACCAACGGCGGCGGAATCCGCGCGAGCATCCAGTCGGGCGACGTGACGCGCAGAGACCTGAATACCGTCCTTCCCTTCGGCAATACGGTCTCCGTCGTGTTCGTGACGGGCGCGGAACTGCTGGAAGCGCTGGAGGCCTCGACCTACGCCACGCCGGAGGCCCTCGGCGGCTACCCGCAGACGTTCGGCATTGAGTTCACCCTCGACGCCACCAAACCCTATGACAAGGGCGACGCCTACCCCGAGTCCACCTACTACAGCCCCGCGAGCATTCAGCGCGTCACGATTACCGCCGTGAACGGCGAGCCCTTCGACCCCGCCGCCACTTACGCCGTCGTGACCAATAACTTCTGCGCCGCCGGCGGCGATACCTACTACGTCTTCAAGAACGCCAGCGCCCAGTTCGATACCGGAATCGTCATGGACGAGGCCCTCATGGACTACGTCGTCGGCCCGCTCAACGGCGTCATCAGCTCCGCCTACGCCGAGCCCAGAGGCGACCAGACGATTATTCTGCCGCCCACCTACGCCGTCAGCGTCACGGGCGGAAGCGGCTCCGGCGACTACCGCGAGGGCGCGGAGGTGTCGATTACCGCCGACGCCGCCCCCGACGGTCAGGTATTCGACCGCTGGACAGGTGCCGAAAACCTCACCTTTACCAGCGGCGACAGCACCTCCGCCGAGGCTGTCTTTACGATGCCCGCCGGGGCCGTCACGCTGACCGCCACCTACCGTAGCGCCAGTAGTACCCCCGCGCAACGTCAAAACTGCTACGTCGCCACCGCCGTCTACGGCTCCTACGACTGCCCGCAGGTCTGGACGCTCCGCCGCTTCCGCGACGACGTGCTCTCCCAGACTTGGTACGGACGCCTCTTTATCCGCGCTTACTACGCCGTCAGCCCCACCGTGATTCAACTGTTCGGCGAAAATGACTGGTTCCAGAACTTCTTCCGCGACAGGCTCGACAACTTCGTCGCCGACCTTCAGGAAGACGGCTTCGAGAACACCCCCTATCAGGATACCGACTGGTAACGAAGCTCCCCCGTTGACACGGGGGAGCTTTTTATTGCCGCAAGGCGGCCTTCATTTCCGCGACGTACTCCCGCACATACGGCACGGCCCCGCGCCCGTAGCGCTCCATACGCTTTACGATAGCGCTCCCGACAATCACGCCGTCGGCGTCTTGCGCAATCGCGGCGGCCTGCTCGGGCGCCGAAATCCCGAACCCCACCGCGCACGGAATCGCCGCATTCGCCGCCCGTACCCGCGACACCATGCCGGCAATATCCGTCGTTATCGCGCCGCGAATCCCCGTCACGCCCAGCGACGAGACGCAGTACACGAACCCCCGCGCCTCCCGCGCAATCGCCGCGATTCTCTCCCCCGACGTGGGCGCTATCAGCGAAATCAGGTCCAGCTTGTCCGACACGAACTCCGCCTTTTCCTCAAACGGCACGTCCGGCAAAATCAGCCCGTCCATGCCGATTTCCGCCGCCCGCGACGCGAAACGCTCCGTCCCGTAGGAAAAGACTACATTCGCGTAAGTCATGAACACCATCGGCACCGACACGCTTTGCCGGAGTTCGCGCGCCATGTCGAAAATTTTGTCGGTCGTCGCCCCGCCCGACAGCGCCCGGACATTCGCCGCCTGTATGACGGGCCCCTCCGCCGTCGGGTCGGAGAACGGAATGCCCAATTCTATCAAATCCGCCCCCGCTTCGCTCATCGCCCGTACCGCCTCCGCCGTCGTGTACAAATCGGGGTCTCCGCAGGTGATGAACGGTATAAACGCCTTCCCATGCGCGAACGCCTCGTAAATCCGGCTCATTCCGAAAGTGCCTCCCCTCTGTAACGCGCTACCGCCGCGCAGTCCTTGTCGCCGCGCCCCGACAGGTTTACTACAATGATTTGCTCTCTGCCCATCTCCGGCGCGAGCTTCAACGCGTGCGCCAGCGCGTGCGCCGATTCCAGCGCCGGAATAATCCCCTCCTTGCGCGACAGGTACTCAAACGCGTCTACGGCTTCCCCGTCCGTGACGGGCACGTACTCCGCCCGCCCGGTGTCGTACAGGTGCGCGTGCTCCGGGCCGATTCCGGGGTAGTCCAGCCCCGCCGAAATCGAGTAGACAGGCGCAATCTGCCCGTAGTCGTCTTGGCAGAAGTAGCTCTTCATGCCGTGGAAAATGCCAAGGCGCCCGGTGGCGATAGTCGCGGCGGTGTCGGGGGTGTGTACGCCGCGCCCCGCCGCCTCACAGCCAATCAGGCGCACGGACGGGCAGTCGATAAAGTGATAGAAAGCCCCGATTGCGTTCGACCCCCCGCCCACACAGGCTGTCACAACATCCGGAAGGCGGCCTTCCTTTTCCATCAGTTGCGCCTTGATTTCCCGCGAAATCACGGCCTGAAAGTCGCGTACAATCGTCGGGAACGGGTGCGGCCCCATCACCGAACCCAAACAGTAGTGCGTGTCGCTGACGCGGCTCGTCCACTCCCGCATGGCCTCCGAGACGGCGTCTTTCAGCGTCGCCGTGCCCGTCCTGACGGGTACCACCTCCGCGCCCAGCAGACGCATTTTGTACACGTTCAGCGCCTGCCGCCGCGTGTCCTCCTCCCCCATGAAGACTACGCATTCCATCCCGAACAGCGCCGCCGCCGTCGCCGTCGCGACACCGTGCTGTCCGGCGCCCGTCTCGGCTATCAGACGCGTTTTGCCCATCTTCTTGGCAAGCAACGCCTGCCCCAGTACGTTGTTGATTTTGTGCGCGCCCGTGTGGTTCAAGTCCTCGCGCTTCAGGTACACCTTCGCGCCGCCCAAATCTTCCGTGACGCGTCCGGCGTAGTACAGCCGCGACGGACGCCCCGCGTAGTCCTGAAACAGCGCGTCGAGTTCGGCGTTGAACTCCGCATTGTTCTTGTACGTCTCGTAAGCCGCCTCTAATTCTATGACGGCGTTCATCAGCGTTTCGGGCATGTACTGCCCGCCGTGAATGCCAAAGCGTCCTTTAGACATCGTGTCCCAGCTCCTTCCTCACTGCCTCGACAGCCGCCAAAATCTTCCCGGCGTCCTTCACGCCCCCGCTTTCGACACCGCTTGACAAGTCCACGCCCCACGGGCGCAGAGTACGCACGGCGTCCCGTAAATTCTCCGGCGTCAGGCCCCCGGCCAGTACCCACGGGCGCCCGATTTCCCCGACGAGCGCCCAGTCGAATACGCGCCCCGTCCCGGTGCCGTTGTCCAGCAGTACGCGGTCAGCCGTAGAGCGCCGCGCCGCCCCGATATCGGCGGGCGTCCGCACGCGGTACGCCTTCCAGACAGGTTTCCCGCCCGTCAGCGCCCGCAAAGTTGCGATATAGTCCCCGCTTTCGTGTCCGTGCAGTTGCGCGACCGTAATCGTGCCGTCATTCTGCAGCGCCGCCACGACTTCCGGCGGCGCGTCGACGAATACCCCCACGGGTACAATTGCGCCGTCAAGGCCTTCGCGGAGTGCGCGTAACTGTGCGCGGGTGACGTTGCGCCGCGACTTCGGGAAGTCGACGACGAACCCGCAGAAGTCGGGACGCGCCGCGTTGACGGCGTCGATATCCTCCGGGCGCGTCAGCCCGCAGATTTTGATTCGCGTCATACGGGTACCTCGTTTGCCTGTCCGGGTACTCCGCCCGCCGATACGCTAGCCGCCTGTCGGGGTACGCCCGCCGCCGCGCGCATGTCCGCAAGGAATTTCCCCTTGTCCGCGCTCCGCATGAACGCCTCGCCGATTAGTACGGCGTCCGCGCCCACTTCGCGCAGGGCCGCCACGTCTTCCGGACGCCGTACCCCGCTCTCCGCGACGTACAGGCACCCCGGCGGAATCCGGTCGCGCAGGCGCGCCGCGTTGCCGAAATCGACGCTGAAATCTTTCAGATTCCGGTTGTTGACGCCGATAATCTCCGCCCCCGCCGACACCGCCGAATCAATCTCCCGCGCGTCGTGGGCCTCGACCAGCGCCGCAAGTCCCAAGTCCGCGCACAGCGACAAATAGCGCCGCAAAGTATCGGTGTCCAGCAGGGCGCAGATGAGCAGTACGGCATTCGCGCCCATGACCTTCGCCTGATAAATCTGGTAGGCGTCGACGGTGAAATCTTTGCGCAACAGGGGCGTGTCGATTCCGGCGCGGATGTCGCGGAAAATGGCGTCGGAACCCAGAAACCATTTCGGCTCCGTCAGAACCGACACCGCGTCGGCCCCCGCCCGCGCGTACTCCCGCGCAATGTCCATGTACGGGAAGGACTTTGCAATCAGCCCCTTCGACGGCGACGCCCGCTTGACTTCGCATAGGAAACTCATCCCCGGTTTCCGCAACGCCTCCCGGAACGCGTCGCCGCGCGCCGCCCCGCCCTGTAGGGCCAGCGCCCGCACGACTTCCGGCGAATCGCGCTCCGCGTCCGCCAGTACGCGCTCCCGTGCGTGGGCGGCGAGTTCGTCCAAAATGCTCACGCGTCGGCCTCCGGACGGTTGCTGATTTCCCGTACCTTTTCGAGCGTCGCGAACGCCTTGCCCGACGCGACCAGCTCCCGCGCCAGTCCGATACCGTCCCCGATACTCCCCGCCTTGCCGCCTAAATATAATGCCGCGCCCGCGTTGAGGAACGCCGCGTCCGACTTCGGGCCGGGCCTGCCGTGTAAGATGTCCAGCGTAATGGCGGCGTTGTCGGCGGGGGTGCCGCCGCGCAAGTCCGGTTTCGCACAGCGCGCAAGCCCGAACTCCTCCGGCGTCACGACGCGCGAGCGGAACCAGCCGTCCCGGAACTCACAGACGGTAGTCGGCGAACTCAGCGAGATTTCGTCGAGCTTGTCCTGCCCGTAGACGACCATGCCCCGCCTGACACCCAGACTTGTCAGGACTTTCGCCAGCGGTTCTACTAAATACTCGTCGTAGACGCCCAGAAGCTGTACGGACGGCGAACCCGGGTTCGTCAGCGGGCCAAGAATGTTGAACACCGTCCGGAATCCCAGCTCCCGCCGGATTGCCCCGACGTACTTCATGGAAGTGTGGTACTTCTGCGCGAAAAAGAAGCAGAATCCGGCCTCGTCCAACAGTTCCCGACAGCGCCCCGGACTTTGCCGGATGTTCACGCCCAGCGCCTCCAGACAGTCCGCCGTGCCGCACCGCGACGACGCCGCCCGGTTGCCGTGTTTGGCCACGCGCATACCGCCCGACGCCGCAATCAGCGCCGCCGTCGTGGAGATGTTGAAGCTCTGCGCGTTGTCGCCGCCCGTGCCGACAATCTCGAACACGTCCCCGGCCTCGACTTTCACGGCGTGGTCGCGCATGGCCGCCGCGCAGCCCGTGATTTCCTGTATCGTCTCGGCGCGCGTGCTCTTCGTCGACAGCGCCGCCAGAAACGCCGCGTTCTGCGTCGGGCTCGTCTCCCCGCTCATGATTTCATTCATGACCTGATACGCTTCCTCGTAGGTCAGGTCCTCCTTGCTCACGATTTTGACAATTGCCTCCTGAATCATCGTTACGCCTCCCGCGCTTCCGGGGACAAAAAAACGTCCCCGACATAAAAATGTCAAGGACGAGTGTTACTCGCGGTGCCACCTTGATTCGCGCTTGTCGCGCGCACTTTGCGGGGTACTGACATACCCCCGGCAACTGACGCATGCCCGCGCGTCGCGTATTTCCCCGCGCCCT
>CAMHDB010000041.1 GCA_946183715.1 uncultured Oscillibacter sp. | reverse complement strand
CCGTGCCGGTTGAAACAGTCCGGCTAACTATGGGGTAGAACCCTGAGGGCGGGGGTTGGTCACGGTCTGAACCAAAACCAAAAGCAACATTATTTTTTAAGAAAGGAGACGCTTCAAAGTAAATATACCGATGGCTTGTCGGGAATTTACGCTCGTGGACTGTTACACAAACCGGACTACTGTAAAGGGAACTTTCAGGAAACGGGACAGGATGAAGCGAGAAAAAGCAAAAACGTATGTATCTTTGACTACGTTTTTTGAAGCAGGCACCCAATGAGCAATCACTATCTCTTTACGTCGGAGTCCGTGACCGAGGGCCACCCGGATAAAATGTGTGACCAGATTTCCGACGCCGTGCTGGACGAAATCCTGCGTCAGGACCCTATGGGCCGCGTGGCCTGCGAGACCACGGCCTGTACGGGCATGATTCATATTATGGGCGAAATCAGCACGGACTGCTACGTAGACATCGCCGGAACCGCCCGGAAAGTCGTACAGGACATCGGCTACAACCGGAGCGACTACGGGTTCGACGGCGCGACCTGCGCGGTTATCGTGTCGATTGACGAGCAGTCGCCGGACATCGCGCTGGGCGTGGACAAGTCGCTGGAGAGCAGGGAGGGCGGCGAGCTGGAAGTAGGGGCCGGAGACCAAGGGATGATGTTCGGCTACGCCTGCGACGAGACCCCGGAACTTATGCCGCTCCCGCTGTCGCTGGCGCAAAAGCTCTGCCGACAAATGGCGACTGTCCGCAAAAGCGGCGTGATTCCGTACATGCGCCCCGACGGGAAAAGTCAGGTCACGGTCGAGTACGACGCCGACCGCCGCCCGGTGCGCGTCGACACCGTGGTGTTGTCGACCCAGCACGACCCCAACGTCACGCTCGAACAGATTCGCCGCGACATGATTGAACTCGTGGCGAAAGTCGTGATTCCCGGCGAACTCCTCGACGAAAACACGAAGTATTTCGTCAACCCCACGGGGCGTTTCGTACACGGCGGACCCTCCGCCGACACCGGGCTTACCGGGCGGAAAATCATCGTCGACACTTACGGCGGAAGCGCCCCCCACGGCGGCGGCTGTTTCTCCGGCAAGGACCCGACGAAAGTCGACCGTTCCGCCGCCTACGCGGCCCGCTGGGTGGCCAAGAATATCGTGGCCGCGAAGCTCGCCCGCCGCTGTCAGGTACAGCTTGCCTACGCCATCGGCGTGGCGCGGCCCGTGAGCATCCTTGTCGACACGTTCGGCACGGGCGCCGTCGACGACGCCAAACTCCGCGCCGCCGTCGAACAGGTTTTCGACCTCCGCCCCGCCGCGATTATCCGCGACCTCGACTTGCGCCGCCCCATCTACCGCGACCTCGCCGCCTACGGCCACATGGGCCGGGAGGATTTGCATGTCCGCTGGGAGTACGCCGACCGCGCCGCCGCCCTCAAAAGCGCCCTGTGATTTTGTTACCGTTTTGTCACGATTTCCCCCGCCGTTTCTGTTACTGTCTGACTGCGCCTTACCCCTCTGCCCCCTGCGGGCCACCTCCCCCGCCGCGCGGGGGAGGCTTTCGTACAGACAAAATCCACTCCGAAAGTCGGTGATATGCTTTGTCGCGCCTGAAACGCCTCGTCCTCGCCGGGGATACTTCCGCCGCCCTGCCGCCGTATCGTCTCCGATTCCCGGAGATTGCCGCCTATCTCCGGGGCCTCCCGTGGGACGACCTCCGCTATACCTGCTGGATTCCCGCCTACCTGATTTGTTTCGCCTTACTGGAAGCTGTCCCCCTCCACCACTACTGGGCCACGCAGTTGCCCGTTGACCAGTACATCCCCTTCTGCTCGTGGTTCTTCGTCCCCTACTCCATGTGGTATTTCCTGCTCATCCTGACGGGCCTCCGGGTGTTCACCGTCGACCGCGCCGCGTTCCGGCGGTACATGAAATTCATGTCCGTGACGGCGTGGGTCAGCGTCGTGTTCTGGATTGTCTGCCCGAACGGTCAGGACCTGCGCCCGGCCTCCCCCGACGGCCCGTTCGGCGCCGCCGTCGCCACGCTCTACGGCGTCGATACCAGTACGAATGTTTTCCCGTCCCTGCACGTCGTCGGCTCCGTGGGCGCGGCCCTCGCCGCCTGCGACGCCCTCTGGAAGCGTGACCGCCCTTACTGTCTGTGCGTCTGCGCGCTCGCGCTCCTGATTTGCCTGTCGACGGTCATGATTAAACAGCACAGCGTTCTGGACGTCCTCGGCGGGGCCGTGCTGTCATGGGCGGCGGCGGCGCGTATCTATAAGAAAGCCTCTCCGCGACAACGGGAAAGCGGAATCTGCTAAAAAAGCCTCCCCGCAACGGCGGGGAGACTTTTCGTTTTCGATTCAGGGCAGGAGCGTCGCGACGACCGGGGCAAAGACAGCCGTCATGACGCCCGCGACGGCTATCGCAAGGCCGCTCATCGCGCCCTCTACTTCGCCGATTTCCAGCGCCTTCGCCGTGCCGATTGCGTGCGACGACGTGCCGATTGCGATACCCCGCGCAATCGGCTCTTCGATTTTGAATACTTTCAAGACCCACCCGGCCAGCAGATTCCCGGCGATACCCGTCAGGATAATCGCCGCCGCCGCGAGCGGGGCCATGCCGCCCAGCGTACTGGCAACGTCCATGCCGATAGCCGTCGTCACGGATTTCGGCAGGAGCGTCGCGGAGTGTACGCGCTCCATGCGCAGTATCCACGCCATCGCGGCGATACTCCCCAGACTGACCGCCACCCCCGACAGACAGCCTATCAGAATCGCGGCGGTATTCTTCTTGAGGAGTTCCCACTGCTCGTAGAGCGGAATGGCAAGGCTGACGGTCGCGGGGAGGAGCAGGTAGCTGACGGGCGCGGCGCTGGACTTGAAGTCGGGATACGGCACGCGCAACGCGCTGAGGAGTACGATAATCAGGATACTGCTTAACAAAAGCGGGTTCAGCCACTGCTGGCGGCTCCGGCGCTGTAAGTACATGCCCAGACCGTAGGCGCCAATCGAGAGCAGTACGCCCCAAGTGGACAGCGAGCCGAGAAATTCAGTGAGGAACTCCATCTTTGACCCCTTTCTTTCCGATACGGCGCTGTACGTTCTGCGTGATAAGGCCCGTCAGGCCCATGACGAGTATCGTAATGGGGCCCGTGGCGACAATGCAGGGAATGAGCATCGTCCCGAGGTCGTCCCAGAGTTCCATGACGCCCACGGCGGCGGGGATAAAGAGCATGGGCATAATGGCAATGAGGAATTTCCCGGCGGCGCGGACTTCCTCGAGCTTGAAAAGCCCGGTTTTGAGCGCGGCGAGGAGCAGTACGAGCCCGTACACGCTGGCCGGAATCGGAAACGGGAGTACGTTGGCTAGGATTTCGCCCAGACAGCACATGACCAGAATGCGGCAAAACTGAAAAATGAAATTCATACAAGGCCCCCCACTTATAAAATAGACCGCGGACGGAAACAGGGTACCATGAATTTCAGGGTGTGTCAAGCGCCCGACGACAAAATTTTACACACAGCCTTTTCAGCGCGCCGGGGGAGAGACAGAAAGTTTTTGAGCATCGTCCTCCCGGCTGGGGTGAGGATGGATTCCGGGTGGAACTGTACGCCGAACACCGGGTACTCCTTATGCTGTACGGCCATGATTTCCCGGTCCTCCGCCCAAGCCGTGACAGACAGGCAGTCGGGGAGGGAATCGGCGTCGGCGGCGAGGGAGTGGTAGCGCCCGACGGGCTCCACGGGCCCGCAGCCCGCGAACAGCGGACAGCCGATTTTCAGCGCCGCTTTCGACTGCTTGCCGTGCATGAGGCGTTTTGCGTAGCCGATTTTCCCGCCGTAGGCCTCGCAAATGGCCTGATGCCCGAGGCATACGCCCAGAATCGGGAGCGCTCCGCCGAGTTCGCGCACGGCCTCCTCACAGATTCCGGCGTCGGCGGGGCGTCCGGGGCCGGGGGAGAGTATCAGGCAGTCGGGGCGCATGGCGCGGAGTTCGGCGACGCTCACGGCGTCATTGCGCAGTACGCGGATGTCGGGGCGGACGGCCCCCACGAGCTGGAACAGGTTATAGGAAAAGCTGTCGTAGTTGTCGATGAGCACAATCACAGTAATTCGCCCCCCTGCGCGGTTTCGAGCGCCTGTACGACGGCGCGGGCCTTCTGCGTACACTCCCGGTACTCGCGCTCCGGCACGGAGTCGGCCACGATTCCCGCCCCCGAGCGCACGAATACTTTCCCGTTCTTCTTGAACGCCAGACGAATCGCAATGCACACGTCCAGATTCCCGGCGAAGTCGAGGTAGCCGACGGCCCCGCCGTAGAGGCCGCGCTTATTGTTTTCCAGTTCGTTGATAATCTCCATCGCGCGGAGTTTGGGCGCGCCGGAGAGCGTCCCGGCGGGGAGAATGGCGTCTACGGCGTCGACGGCGTCGCGGTCGGCGCGGAGGCGTCCCCGGACGGTCGAGGCGATGTGCATGACGTGCGAGAAGCGCTCCACGGACAGGTAATTCTCTACCTCTACGGTACCGAAGTCGCTGATTTTCCCTAAATCGTTACGGCCTAAATCGACGAGCATATTGTGTTCGGCGAGTTCCTTTTCGTCGGACAGCAGGTCGCGTTCGAGTTGGATATCCTCTTTGAGCGTGGCCCCGCGCGGACGCGTCCCGGCCAGCGGGAAGGTTCTCAAAACGCCGTCCTGAAGTTTGACGAGCGTCTCGGGCGACGCCCCCGCGATTTCGATGTCGTCGCTGGAGAAGTAGAACATATACGGCGACGGGTTCGACGCCCGGAGTACGCGGTAGGCGTCGAGCAGCGAACCGTCGAAGTCGGCTTCCAGACGGTTGGAGAGCACGACTTGAAAGATGTCGCCCTCGCGGATGTACGCCTTCCCGCGCTCCACCATGCGGCAGTATTGGGCCTCGTCGAACAGGGGCCGCAGGGGAGAGCACAGCTTCCCGGGCGCGTACTCTTTCGGCGCGCCGCGGCGGAGAAGTTCGGCGATTTCGTCGAGTTCGCGGCAGGCGGCGGCGTAGGATTCCGGTAAATTTTCGGTGTCGGCGTTGGCGATGAGAATCAGGCGCTGACGGTAGTTGTCGAAGGCGATGACCTTGTCGAACAACATCAAATCCATGTCCTGAAAGCCCTCGCTGTCGTCGGCGTCGAGGGACAGCGACGGCTCGGAGTATTTCACGTAGTCGTAGGAGAAGTAGCCGACGAGGCCGCCCGTGAACGGGGGCAGTCCGGGCACGCCCGGGCTCTTGTGGCGCGACAGGATGCCGCGTAGCGCCGCGCCGGGGTGCGTCGTCGATTCCGTGCGCGTCTCCGTACTCCGCACGTCCCGGACGCGCAGGAGGCCGTTGGCGCAGGTGACTTCCAGCGAAGGATGAAAGCCAAGGAACGTAAAGCGGCCCCAGCGCTGGTTGTCCTCCGCCGATTCGAGCAGGAAGCAGTGGTGCCCGACGTTTTGCAGGACGCGGAGTGTCTGTACGGGGGAGGTGAAGTCGGAGAGAATCTCCCGGCTGACGGGCACGCGCCGGAATCCGCCTCCGGCGGTCAGGCGCTGGGCCTGTTCCAAAGTGGGATAATACATAGCGCTCCCTTCCGGGGGCCAAAAAAGCGCCCCCGACATGAAAGAATGTCAAGGACGAGTGTTACTCGCGGTGCCACCTTGATTCGCGCTCGCGCGCGCACTTGCGGGGTACCGACATACCCCCGGCAACTGACGCATGCCCGCGCGTCGCGTATTTCCCCGCGCCCTCCGTGGCCCATTTGCCTGTCTGCGTACTGCCCGGCTCCCAGCGCCCCGGGCTCTCTGTGAGGGCTCGACAGGTTTTACTCCCACTTCAACAGTTTAGCGAAGTATACTCCGGTTTTCAAAATTTGTCAAGCGGAAAATCCGGTCGACAATCGAAAAACGTCTTTCCTTTTCGTCGGAACTGTGGTAGAATGCCACGAACAAAAACACACCGGAAAGGAAGGACGGAATATGAAAACCGGGCTTGTGCTGGAAGGCGGCGCGTTGCGCACCATCTTTTCCAGCGGCGTATGCGACGCGTTTCTGGACGCGGGGCTCCCGCTGCCGGACTACACCATAGGCGTATCGGCGGGAATCGCCTACGGGGCGAGTTACCTGTCTCGGCAGAGCAGGCGCAACTTGAAACTGGTCTCGGAGTACGTGCGCGACCGCCGCTACATGGGCATGCGGAACCTGTTGAACCCGCACAACCGCGCCTATTTCGGGCTGAAATTCGTCTACGACACCATCCCAAACGAGCTGGTTCCGTTCGATTACGCCGCGTTCGCGTCGTATCCGGGGGAAGTCGAAGCCGTGCTGACGAACCTCGAAACCGGGCTGCCCGAATACTGGACAGTCCCCCGCGACGACCCGTCGAATTTAGTCCTGCAAGCCACCTGCGCAATACCGCTGATGTTCCCGCCGATTGAAGTCGGCGGACAGCTCTACTTTGACGGCGGCTGCGCGGACGCGATTCCGTGGAAGCGGGCGCTGGATGTCGGCTGTGACCGCGTGGTCGTGATTCTCACGCGGGAGCGCGGCTACCACAAGCGTTTCGACAGCGCGAAGAGTATGGAACTGGCGTTCCGGCGCTACCCGGCGTTCGTGGAGACCATGCGGGGGCGCACCGACCATTACAACGACACCCGCGCGGCGCTGTTCGCGATGGAAGAGGCGGGGAAGGTCCTCGTGATTGCCCCCGACGACACGCTCGGCTGTGCGCGCACGGAGCGGGATTTGTCCGTGATACGCGCGCTCTGGCAGGAGGGCTACTTCATCGGGAGGGGCGCGGCGGAGAACGTCCGGCGCTTCTGGAGCGATTCCGAATAACGCGGAAACCCCGGACGCGAACACGCCCGGGGTTTCCGCGGGAATCAGTCCTCAACGACCTTGAAGTCTTCCTTGCCCGCGCCGCACACGGGGCAGACCCAGTCCTCCGGCAAATCCTCGAAGGCGGTGCCGGGGGCGATGTCGTTGTCGGGGTCTCCCTCGGCGGGGTCGTAGACGTAGCCGCAGGGGTCGCACTCGTACTTTTTCATAGTTGGTTCTCCTTTTCGTTATTCTCCATTCACGGAACTGCTTCCGGAACAGCCGGGTCAAGATTCGACGTAGGGGCCGCTGAAATCGGGCGTCTCCCCCACGCCGGAGGCCGCCTTGGCGGCGTCGAAGTAGTCGAGCTCCACGCACTGGTAGTTGGCCAGATAGTACGTGGACACCACCATATCCCAGACCGTTATCAGCACTTCCCACGCCATCCACGGCATTCCGAACACGTTCGGGTTGACGTAGCGCATAACCTCCTGTACGTTCCAGTAGGCGGACATGCCGACGATGTTGTAGACCTGCGCCTGCACATTCTGACGGTAGAGCAAATTGGGGAGGGACGCCAGCAGTCCCCAGCCCAGATAGCTGATGTCCAGCGCGAAGAGCTGTCCCTTAAAGCCCTGCGTCTGACGCTTGCTCATGTCGAGGGCCTGCGTCACGGACAGCTCGGGGTGTTCGAGCAGATTGTAGAGCGCGAAACGGTAGCGGTAGAAGGCGATGATGCCGGGAATCACGAAAAGCATACCCCACAGCGCGATGAAGACGTATGTCAGGACGGTCAGGAGGATGATTTTCCCGGCGAAGGCGAAGCCGTCGAAGAGGGTCAGGTACTCGGCGCGCTCCCCGCGCCGGACTGCCATGCAGTAGAGGACGAAACCGGCGTCAAGGACGAGGGAGAGCATGGTCGTCAGGGCGAGGAGGAATACGTAGAACAGGTTCCACGAGCCGCCGACGTTGCTCAGCAAGGAAAGGCCCGCGCGGAGTCCCAGCCAGAGGGCCACCATCCTTCGCGGCGACACCTGCGCGGTGTCGAGCAATTCCCGGGCCCGCGCCTTGCACGCCCCCCGGTCGATACGTTCACTCACAGTAACCCCTCCGTTCTCTTTACAGGCCCGCGGGCCTTTACGTACAGTTTGCCACGTATCGGGCGAAGTGTCAATAGAAAATTTCGCGTTTCCTCAATTCTTCAGGTCAGGAAGCGGTCAATAATTTCGGAGACGCCGTCATGGTTGTTGTCGCGTTGCGTGACGTAGTCGGCGGCGGCCTTGGCCTCCGGGATTGCGTTGGCCATAGCCACGCCGACGCCGGCGGTACGTATCATGTCGACATCGTTGGCCTCGTCGCCCGCCGCGACGGTTCGTTCCGGGGGGATGCCGAGAATTTCGCAGAGTTTCAGAATGCCCTCCCCCTTGTTGACGCCCGCCGTCACGATTTCCAGAAAGTTCCTGTCGGAGAAATAGCTGTCGAGGCGTCCGGGCATGTTGTCGAGTACCCAGCGCCGCAAGGCCCCGGTGCGCTCCTGTCCGTCGAAGTCGATACACAGCGCCTTGACGGGCATTTCCGACAGGTCGCGCCGCACGTCCTGAATCACGCGGTAGTCAAGCTGAATCCGGGTGCAGTAGCGCTCGGCGATTGCGGGGTCGTTGCGCGGCTCGATTACGACATCTTCCTTGTCGTAAGTCTGGATGTACACGCCGCGGCGGTTGGCCTCGTCGAACACGGCGTACAAGTCGGCGGGGGCCATAGCGCGGCGGAAAATCTGCCGCTGAGCGGTGAAGTCGTAGAGCACGGCGCCGTTGTAGGCGATAGCGTAGCAGCCGGGGCCGTCGAGGCCCAGCCGCGCCGCCTGAATCTGTACGCTCTTGAGGGGCCGCCCGGAGGCGATAACCGCGCGGTGTCCGCGCGAGATTGCCCCCGCGAGCGCGGCGCGGTTCCCGTCGGTAAGAGCCTTGCGGTCGTCCAGAAGCGTACCGTCAAGGTCAAGAAACAAAATCTTCGATTCCATCCGGATTCTCCTTTGTCAGTTCGCGAGAATTTCGATGTTCTCCCCGCAGGCCGTGAAGCGGATTCCGTGCTTTAGCGGAATCGTCTCCTCGGGCGCCACTTTGCGGGCTTCGCCTCTGGTATTCACGGCGTCCCAGCGGCGGTCGCTCTTGTTGCGGAGGCCCAGCACGTCCGGGCGGCTCTCCTTGGCGACGACCATCGCCACGGGGCTGAGCGCGTCCTTGGCGTCGCAGATTCCAAGCTGACAGCGGTAGACGCGGCTCCCGCGCACCGCCGGAATGGCGTACTGGCTGAACTGCAGCCGGAAGGGGATGTTTGCCGCCCTGCCGCATTTCTCGCACTGGCAGGGCCGCCCGTCGCGGGTAAAAATCTCGTTGCCGCACGGACAGGGGACAATTTCGCTCCGGAAGCGCGTGAGCGTATTGAGCCACACGGCCTCGCTCGGACGCGCCGACGGCTTTTCGAGTGCCTTGCGGCTGAAGGCGTCGAGAAAGATTTTGCGCACATAGTCGGGGAGGCAGTTCCAGACCCTGATAGAGTTGCCGTGTACGGCGGGGTTGGGGGCGTTTGCGCGGTCGTCGGGGTCCATCATGAACAGGGCCTCGCTGCCGTACAGCTTCTCTTCAAGCGCGGGCGTGAGCGCCGGGACTAGGTAGCGCTGTCCCTCCAGCGGGTGGTTGAGGCAGAAGAGCATGTAGAGAATGACCGACATCGAGAAGCGGTCGCTGAGGCTGTCGGGCATGCTCTTTCGGAGCACGATTTCGGGGGCCATGTAGCGGGGCTTGCCGACGATTCCGGTCTCTGTCTTGTCGGGGGCTACGTTGTCGTTGTCGCCGATGAGCACTTTCCCGCTGCGCGGGTTGATGAAGAAGTTGCCGTCGTTGATGTCCTGATAGCTGTAGCCGTCGTTATGGAGAATCCGGAAGGCGGAGACAATCGACAGGCACGCGTCGATGACCGCCCTGTAGGACGGGAAGCGCACATGACAGAGCGTGAAGTCGGTGATATCGTAATAGCCCTCGGGGCGCAAGTCCATGACGTAGCCGAAACTGCCGTCCTGCCACGCGGTCAAGTCGAGGGGCCACAGGAACTCCCGGCTCGGCGCGCCGCGCATGATATTCTGCCGCAAGTTCTCCTGAAACGCGGCGGGGTTCTTGAGACTGTCCTTCTTATACCACTTTAGCGCGGCGGGCTGTCCGTTGCAGGTGACGTGATACACTTCGCCCTGTCCGCCCTCGCCCAGAAGGCGGTTGACGGTCAAATCCCGGTGGAACTCCGTCCGCAGGCTGCACCCGTTTTCCAGCATTGCCATACTCTTACCCCCTTTGGGCTAATGATACCCGATTCCGCCCGCTTTGTCAACGCGCCGCGCAAAGGAAAACGCCTCCCCCGCGGACACGGGGGAGACGGCGTTCAGACGGTTGCGGATTCTGCCGGGGTGTCGGCGGTGTCGGACACGGATTTTCTTTCCGTCTTGCGGGCGGGTTTCCGCGACGGCTTCGCGGTGTCGACGCTGTCGCCGCTGTCGACGGACTGCCGCGCGGGCTTGCGCGACGGCTTCGCGGCGTCGATACTGTCGCCGCTGTCGACGGACTGCCGCGCGGGTTTCCGCGACGGCTTCGCGGTGTCGACGCTGTCGCCGCTGTCGACGGACTGCCGCGCAG
>CAMHDB010000040.1 GCA_946183715.1 uncultured Oscillibacter sp. | reverse complement strand
ACGGCACCCTGTACGGCGTCGCTCCCGCTGACGAGGTTCCCGCCCCGGAGCGCAAGCCCTAACAGGCGCGTATAGCTTTCATGAGGTTCCATCGGTGCCCCCTTTCGCCCCGGACAGTTCCGCCTCCATAGCGTCGTAGACCTCCGCCGGAATCGCGACGGATAACGCCCGTTCGAGGGCGCGTGTCTTGCGCGCCCGCTTCAGGCAGTCCGGGTTCGGGCACACGTACGCGCCCCGCCCCGGCTTCTTGCCCTTGAAATCGAGACTGACTTCGCCCTCCGGCGACTTCACCACCCGCAACAGCGACTTCTTATCCCGCATTTCGCGACAGCCTACGCACTGCCTCTGCGGTATCCGTTTCACTTTCGGCATAGCGCGCACCCTTTCCGATTAGATTCCGCCGTCCTCCGGTTTGCCTGTACGCTCCGGGGTCTCCGCTTCGTCCGGATTCCCTGCCGTCTCTGTGTCCGGTACTTCCGGCGCGTCCGGATTTTCTGTAACTTCCGCCGCTTCCGTGTTCTCCGCGACTTCCGTCACTTCCGCGCTCTCCGCCGTCTCCGGTTCGGAGACTTCCGGCGCGTCCGGATTTTCTGTAACTTCCGCCGCTTCCGTGTTCCCCGCGACTTCCGCGCTCTCCGGGGCGGTTTCGTCGGCGTTTTCCGGTTTGTCCGGATTCTCCGCCGCTTCCTCGAAACTGCGCGGCTTGATGTCGATTTTGTAGCCCGTTAGGCGCGCCGCCAGACGCGCGTTCTGCCCCTCGCGCCCGATTGCAAGCGATAACTGGTGGTCGGGTACCCGTACCCTACAGGCCTTGCCTTCGGGGGCCAGCGTCACGCTGTCGACTTCCGCCGGGGCCAGCGCCGCCGCGATGAATTGCGCCGGGTCGTCGTAATACTTGATGATGTCGATTTTCTCGCCGTGCAACTCCTCCGTGACGTGGCTCACGCGCTGTCCGCGCGGCCCCACGCACGCCCCGATTGGGTCGACCTGTTCGTCGGTCGACGCCACCGCGATTTTCGTCCGGCTCCCGGCCTCCCGCGATATCGACTTGACCTCAACCGTGCCGTCGTAAATCTCCGGTACTTCCAGTTCAAAGAGGCGCCGGACCAGTCCGGGATGTGTGCGGGAAATCAGAATCTGCGGCCCGCGCGTGGCCCGGCTGACGTTCACGACGTAGACTTTGACCATCATGCCCTCGGTGAGTTCCTCGCCGGGAATCTGTTCCCCGGCGGTCAGTACGGCGTCGGTGGCCTCGGAACCCGTGCCGATATGCAGCGTGACGTTCTGGTTGCGCGGGTCGATTCGCGTCACCGTCCCGGTGAGAATCTCGTGCTGTTTGGAATTGAACTCCTCGAACGCCATGCCGCGCTCGGCCTCCCGGAGGCCCTGTATGATGACCTGTTTGCCGTTCCCGGCGGCAATGCGGCCAAACTCGAGGTTGTCCACGGGGATATTGACCGTGTCGCCGATTTCGTAGCGCGCCGAGAGGCGTTTGGCCTCTTCCAGCGGAATTTCGTTGAAGGGGTCTACGTAGTCCTCCTCGTCGACGACGTTCTTTTTGACGAACATCCGCAAAGTCTGGGACTGCTCGTCGGCCTCGACTTCGACGTTTTCGGTGTCGGGGTGGTCTTTCTTGTAGGCGGCGACAATGGCCTGATTGATTTTTTCCAGCATGAACGCCTTGGGAATCCCGCGCTCCTTCTCCAAGAGCGTCAGCGCGTTGAAAATCTCCGACGGGTTCATTCCGGCGGGTTCTCTCTGCTTTCTTGCCTTCGTGCCTTTGCCTTTCATGGACGATTCTCCTTATACAATGATACTTTCGCTTTTCGCGCCGCTGCCCCGTGCTTGACAGGTTTCTGTCTCCCCGCAAGGCGCTTTCCGCGCTCACCACTCCACGCGCAGGCGAACCAGCGCGGTTTCCCTCTTCCCGAACGTGTAGGCGCGGCCCTTCACGTCTACGGTGACTTCGCCCGTGGCGGGGTCGTAGGCGCTCAGGACGCCCGGAAATTCCTTGCGGCCCTCGAATGCGCGGTAGAGCTTGACGAGTACCGGACTGCCCAGAAAGCGCGCGAAATCCTCGGGGCGTTTCAGGGCGCGTTCGGCCCCCGCCGAGCCGACTTCCAGCGTGTAACTGCCCTCGATGGGGTCGAGTTCGTCGAGCCTGTCGGACAGCGCGCGCGAAACGGCCTCACAGTCGAGGATGTCGACGCCGCCCTCCTTGTCGAGCAGGACGCGCAAATACCACGTCCCGGCCTCCCGGACGTACTCCACATCCCAGAGCGTACAGCCCCGTTGCGCAACCAGCGGGGCGGCGAGTTCCGCTGTTAATTCGGTGATTTTCTTCATGGCATCCCCTCCGTGCCCGTGTAAACGCGAAATAAAAGAGCGGACCCGCGGTCCACTCCATCCATTCCGTTTACTGTCAAGCGACAGTATACCACACCCGCGATGGCTTTGCAATAGCTTTTTTCGCCTTTTTTGAAAAAGCTGTGCGCGAACCGCTTGACAAGCCCCCGGAGGCGGTATATAATACGCCTCACGTTCCAAAGACAGCAGGCAGGTTGACCCGTAAGCCCCGCCGAGGAAGGCTGTGCAATGTGTGATTGCGCGTCCCGGCGTCTTTGCGCCCGGGGCGCTTTCCGTCTGTCCGCGAACGTGGATTGAATCTGGAGGTGAAATCAAGAATGCCCAACGCAAAAGTCCTCGCGGAGAAAAAGGCGGTCGTGGAGCAGTTGACCGAGAAAATCCGCAACGCCGCCGCCGGCGTCATCGTGGACTACAGAGGCATTACCGTCGCGGAGGATACCGCGCTCCGCAAGGAGTGCCGCGAGAACGAGGTCGATTACGCCGTCGTCAAGAATACGCTCCTGCGGTTCGCGTTCGACAACACCGGCCTGAACGACCTCGACTCCCACCTCAACGGTACGACCTCTCTGGCCCTCAGCGCCGACGACCCCGTAGCCCCCGCGCGCATCATGGCCGACTACGCCAAGAAGCTCAACGACAAGTTTGAAATCAAGGGCGGCTTCATGGACGGCAAGGCCGTCGACCTCGACACCATCAACGCCCTTGCGGCTATCCCGCCTCTGCCCATGTTGCAGGCGCAGGTTCTCGGTACCATGCTCGCCCCTATTACGGGTCTGGCCGTCGTGCTCAAACAGATTGCCGAAAAAATGGAGGCTCCCGCCCCCGCCGCCGAATAATCACATAGTAACAGGAGGAAATTCCCATGTCTGAAAAAGTCACCGCTCTGCTGAACGAAATCAAGGAGTTGAAGGTTCTGGAACTGAGCGAACTCGTCCACGCGCTGGAAGAGGAGTTCGGCGTATCCGCCGCCGCTATGGCCGCCCCCGCCGCCGCCGCCGCGCCCGTCGTGGAGGAAAAGACCTCGTTCGACGTGGTTCTGACCGGGTTCGACGCCAGCTCCAAGATTAAGGTCATCAAGGTCGTGCGCGAAATCACGGGGCAGGGCCTCGCCGAAGCCAAGAAGACCGTCGAGGACAACCCGTCCACGCTCAAGGAGGGCCTCGGCAAGGAAGAGGCCGAGGAACTCAAGAAGAAGATTGAGGAAGTCGGCGGCAAGGTCGAGCTGAAATAATCATCCCGGACGCAACAGGGGCCCCGAATCCGGGGCCCCGTACTATGTAAAGGAGACGCCGCTATGGATTTCAAGACCCTTTCGGAGGCGCGCTACTCGCTACGCCGCTACAGCGACGCGCCCGTAGAGCCCGCCAAACTCGAACTCGTCCTCAAGGCCGCGCAGAGCGCCCCCACGGCGCACAATTTCCAGCCGCAGAGAATCTTTGTGCTGGAAAGCAGGGAGGCGCTGGAAAAAGTCGACGCCTGCACGGCGTCGCACTTCCACCCGCCCGTCATGCTCGTGGTGGCCTACGACCCCTTGGTGTCGTGGAAGCGGGAGTACGACGGCAAGGACCACGGCGAGATTGACGCCGCAATCGCCGCAACCCAGATGATGTTGCAGGCCGCCGACCTCGGCCTCGGCACGACCTATATCGGCATGTTCCAGCCCGACAAGCTCCTCGAATCCTTCCCGGAGATGGCCGGAACTGTCCCGATTGCGTTGCTGTCCCTCGGCTACCCCGCCGAAAACGCCCACCCCTCACAGCTCCACCACAACCGCAAGCCCCTGCCGGAGTTCGTGAGGCATATCTAACAGCAAAGAGACGGTTTCCGCCACCGGAAGCCGTCTCTTTTGTCGCGTGCGCGGGGAAGGCTGAAAACCGGACGCGCCCAAGGCGCCACGCCTCACAGGTTCTTGAACAGCCGACGCAAGCGGAGTTGGAGTTCCTGCGGGACAAAGCCGAAGTTCGCCATTTCCAGAACCTGACGTATCATCATGGGCGGGAGGCGCTTCAGCTCCGCGTCCGACATGTTCATTAAGTCGTCGACCGCCTCCGCCAGCGCGGCCTCAACGTCGATTTCGTCCTCGTCGTCCTCGTCCTCGTCCTCGTCGTCGTCCCACAGCGCGCCACCCGTCTTGCGCAACATGCTCAAGACCTGTTCGCGCGCGCCGTCCAGCCCCGGCAGATTCTCCTCCACGCTGAAGAGAATGTGCCCCTCTATGCAGAGGTTCGACAACAGCGCCCGCGTCTGCTCGTTGCGCACCCGCACGGCCCGCGGACACTCGCCGCTGTCCACAAGGGCGCGGAGGAACTCGTCGCGCAGGGATTCCGGGCGCGTGTCGTAGTCGGTGACGGCGTTCGTCGCCAGCATTTGTCCCGTCTTGGCGTCGGCGCAGAGCACCAGCGCCGGAAAGTACGGGGCCTCCTCGGCGTCGGCCTGCCCTTCGAGAAGGCCCGGCAGGCGAATCAGCTCGCAGTCGTAGACGCCCCGCTTGCGCAATTTCAACAGTTCGTCGACCTGTCCGGCCTCCAGCGGCGACGGCTCCGGGAACTCCTCCTCCCACTCCGGCGGCACCGGCGTCGTACTCAGCGCGTAGCCGGTATCCAGCGGCGTCAGCAGCGGCAGTCTCTGCGTCTCCTCGTCCACCGGGTACAGCCCGATGTCGTCCTTAGAGCGCTTCTTCAGGATTTCCGCCAGCTCCACGCCCGCCCGTAAGGCCTCGGTCATGCGCCGTTCGTCCTGCTCGCCCTCCAAGCGCCACGGTATCCGGTAGCGCGCGGACTTCGTGAAGTTGGGCCACGCGTGCGCGCCGCGCATACGGATTCTGTGCGACTGCGTGTAGCCCCGCGCCTCCGACAACTCCTCCTCGCTCAAATCGTCCCGGCTCCCGAACGCGCACTGCAAGCACGACTGGCGGAACATCCAGCTGATATCCGGCTCCTCGTCCTCGTCGTCCTCGCGGAACGCCAGCTCCCGGAAGCTCTGGAACCCCTCCTCCCCGACGTACACCGCCAGCGCGATGTGTTCCCCGGCAAGGCCCATGACGCAGCAGTAACCGATTTCCCCGTCCGCAAAGCGAACCGCGAACAGTTCGCTGTCAAACAGTTGCTTCCATAACTTGGTGTTCCTGTACGCGAACGCCGCCTCGTACAGCTCATCCGTAAACATAGGCTGTCCTCCTTTGCAAGTCACTGACGGGAGTATACCATAAAAACGCGCGCTAGTCTACCATGCGCCGCGAAAACTGCGGCAGATTTGCCTATTGCCTGACGGGCGGCGGCTTGGTATAATGGCGGAAACGAACGGGGGGACGCGTATGGACGGGGCGAAAAAAATCTACGTCGCCGACGACGACGGAAATATCAGGCAGATTATCAAGACGTTTCTGGAGAGCGACGGCTTCGAGGTGGAGGACTTCCCCACGGGCGACCTGCTCCTGCAACGCTTTCTGGAACGGGAATGCGATTTAGTCATACTGGACGTGATGATGCCCGGTTCGAGCGGCTTTGAAGTCTGCACGGAACTGCGCAAGACGAGTACGGTACCGATTATCATGCTCACGGCGCGCGATTCCGAGACCGACTACGCCATGGGGCTGGGCCTAGGCAGTGACGACTACATGACAAAGCCGTTTTCGGCGATGTCGCTTGTCATGCGGGTACGCGCGATTTTCCGCCGTATCGACTTCGAGAGCCAGAAGCGCGCCGCGCCCGTCGCCGTGACCGCGGGCGGGCTGACGCTCGACGAACCCGCGCGGCATATCCTGCGGGGGCGCGTGCCGCTGTCGCTGACGCCCACGGAGTACGAGTTGTTAAAGTACCTCATGTTACACGCCGAACAGGCGGTATCCCGGGAGGAATTGCTCAATCAGGTCTGGGGCTTCGGCACCGCCGTCGAAACACGCGCCACCGACGACACCGTCCGCCGCCTCCGGCAGAAGCTCGACGGCTGCGGCGTGGCGATAGAGGCCGTCTGGGGCTACGGGTTCCGCCTTACCGCCGACGGGGGCAAACCGTGACCGCGCGGCGCTGGCCCATCCGTACCCGCATTCTGCTGACCCTGATTGTGCTCACGTCGCTGATACTGCTCTCCGTGGCGGTGACGTTCAACCTGTTCATCCGGGGCTACGTACACAGCCGGGCCTCGGAACAGTTGGATTCCATCCTGAGCGGGGTAGTCGCGGAGCGTCGCGGCGGGGGTACCCGGAAACCCCCGAACGGCAGGGGGCGCAGGTTCGACGGCGGACAGGACAAATTGACAGGCGTCAGGGGGAGCGCCGTACTGCTCGACGGGGCTTGTAATATCCGCGACGCCCTCAACGGCGACCGGGAAATCGGGGAGGAGCTGTCGGACTACTTCGCCTCCGGGCATGCCGTCAGCGACACGATTCGCAAAAAGACCGTCGACCTCGACAGCGGTACCTATATTGTCTCCGTGGCCCGCGACCCCGCGCAGTCCGACGCCTACGTCGTCTGCTACGTCGACGTGACCGCCATACAGGCCTTTACCCGCACGGTCAATATCGTGTTGCTGGGCGTGATTCTGTCGGCGTGGGCGCTGTCGGTGCTCCTCAGCCGCTGGATTGCGCGCTCGTTCGCCGAGCCCATACAGGATTTGTCGGCGTTCGCCGGGGAAATCGGGCGCGGCGACTTCCAGCGGCGCGCGTTCCGTTTCCACGACGAGGAGTTCAGCCGCCTCGCGGAGGCAATGAACCGTATGGCGGAAGAGTTGCAGAAGGCCAACCGCAAGCAGGAGACTTTCTTTCAGAACGTCTCCCACGAGTTGCGCACGCCGCTGACATCCATCCGGGGCAACGCCGAGGGGATAGTCTACGGAATCATGAACCCGGAAGTGTCGGGGAAAATCATCCTTGCGGAGGCGGACAGGCTGGGCGGGTTCGTGGAGGATTTGCTGTACCTGTCGCGTCTGGGCAAGGCCGCGCCGGAAGAGGAGGCGCAGCCCGTCGACTTGCGCGACACGCTGTCGCTGTGCGTATCGGAACAGCGCGCCGAGGCCGAACGCCGGGGGCTGTCGTTTGCGTTCGACTTCGACGCCGACCCGGTACTCTTCGCCATCCGCGAGCGCGACGCCCGACAGCTTTTCGGGAATCTGCTCTCGAACGCCATCCGCTACGCGGCGGCGGAAATCCGGCTTTCCTGTCACGCTGACGCCTCCGGCGCCGTCGTGCGGATTGCCGACGACGGGCCCGGAATCGCCCCCGACGATTTGCCGCGTATTTTTGAGCGCTTCTACAAGGGCGCGGGCGGCAAACACGGTATCGGACTGTCTATCGTGAAGTCCGTCGCCGACATCTACCGGGGCGCCGTCACGGCGGAGAACGACAACGGCGCCGCCTTTACAGTGCGCTTTCCCGGCAAAGCGGAAAGGCCCACGGCGTAATGCTTTCCCGGGAAATCGAAAGCCCTCCGCCGTAATCGGGGAGGGTTTTTGCTATGCGCCCAGCAAAAGCGGCTGAATCTGTCGGCCACGGAGAGCGGCGTCCACGGTCTCGGGCAGGCGCGAAAAGTCCGCGACCAGCGACGTGGGCTTTGCGCTGGCGTTGTCCTGTCCGAACGGGACAAAGTAGTAGTTCTTCCGGACGAGCAGTTCCCCGATGTTCTTGGCCCCGGCGGAGAGGCCGTCGTTACTCGATACCGCGAGTATAATAGGCCTGTCGTTGCGGAGATGTGCCTTCGCGGCCATCGTCACGGCGCTGTCCGTGACGCCGTGGGCGAGTTTGGCGATGGTGTTGCCCGTCGCGGGCGCGATAACCAGCGCGTCGAGGAGTTTCTTGGGCCCGACGGGCTCCACGTCCGGAATCGTGCGGAGCGGTTCGCGCCCGGTCAGCGCCCGGACGCGTTCGAGTAATTCGGCGGCGCCGCCGAAACGGGTGTCCGACGCCGCGCTGATTTCCGATACGATGGGAATCACCGTCTCATAGATTTCCGTCAGCGTCCGCAGGGCCCGTAGTACGGCCTCGTGGGTACAGAAGGAGCCGCAAAGGGCGAATCCGATTCTTTCCTGTCTCATGCAGGAAGTCACCTCAATTCCCTGAGAAGTTCGTACAGCGTATCCCGGAGAATGGCCGCCGCGCCGCGCGGGACGACCCGTCCCGGCAGGCCCCGCGCCCACAGGTACGTCACCCCCGGCGGCACCGGCGACGCCGTACAAGGTGTCGACGCGAGGTCCATCAGGAAGCAGTCGGGCGGGAGTTCGCGGAGCAACCCGGAATCGAGTACCGGCGCGGGAATCGTATTGTAGACAATCGGGAAGGGCTCCAGTGTCCCTGCGAGGCGCGACGCGTCGACGGCCCGCATACCGAGGGCGCGTATCCACGCGCGGTCGTCCGGATTCCGCGCCGCCGCCGTGACTTCCGCGCCCACGCCGCGCAACCGGTGACACAGCAGTTTCCCGATACGCCCGAAGCCGAGTACCATGCAGCGCCTGCCCGACACGCTCTGCCGGGTATGCGTCAGCGTCAGACAGATTGCGGCGTCGGCGGTGGCGGCGGCGTTGGCAATCGCCAGCGGTTCGTGTTTCATGTAGTCCGTGAGGGAGAGCCCGAGCCGCCGCGCCTCTGTGGCAATGTTTTCGGGCACCAGTCCGGCGAACAGGCGCTGTCCGGCCCGGAAACGAGACAGCGCTTCCTCCGGCGGCAGTCCCGCGATTCGCCCGTCGGCGTCGACGAGCGGCACGGGGAGTACGACGACATCCGCGCCGAACGCCTGCTCCGGCGAATCCGCGCCGTAGACGGTGTGTCCGTCCGCGCGCAACAGCCGGACGAGTCCGGCGCCCCTCTCCCCGCCGCCCGCGACCCCAAATGTTTTCTTCATGCACAATACGCCTCCCGTACCATGCTATGGGAAACCCGCCCCGGGCGTGACTGCAGCCGCCTCCCCCGCTGAGACGGGAGAGGCGGCTGTCTTGCAACACGTCACTTCGTGACAAGAAGCTTGTTTTCGTCCAGTACCAATTTGGCGGTGTCGCCCTCGTGCAGGGTGCCGTCAAGCATACGCTCCGCGACCGCGTCCTCGACCTTGTTCTGAATCGCGCGGCGGAGCGGGCGCGCGCCGTACTTGCTATCGAACCCCTCTTTGGCGAGTTCGGCGATGGCCTCGTCGGTGGCCTCCAACTGGATTCCCATAGCGCTCATACGCCCGGAGACCGTGCGGAGCATGCGCCGCGCGACTTCCTGAATGTCGTCCTGCGTCAGCGCGCGGAATACGATGATGTCGTCGATACGGTTCAGGAACTCCGGGCGGAACGTCCGGCGCAACTCGTCCATGACGGTTTCCTTGGCCTTCTGGAAGGCGCTCTCCTCGTCCTGTTCGGCGTCGCCGCTCTCGTGACTGAACCCGAGTTTCGTCCCGGCGGCGGTCAGGCTGCGCGCCCCGATATTGCTCGTCATGACGATGATGGTATTCTTGAAATCGACGGTGCGGCCCTGCGAATCGGTCACGCGCCCGTCGTCGAGGATTTGCAACAGAATATTCCAAACGTCCTCGTGGGCCTTCTCGATTTCGTCGAACAGCACGACGGAGTAGGGCTTGCGGCGGACTTTCTCCGTAAGCTGTCCGCCCTCCTCGTGCCCGACGTAGCCCGGAGGCGAGCCAATCAGGCGCGACACGGTGTGGCGCTCCATATACTCCGACATGTCGATACGAATCATGGCGCTTTCGTCGCCGAACATGACTTCCGCGAGGGACTTGCACAGTTCGGTTTTGCCGACGCCCGTCGGGCCGAGGAACAGGAACGAACCAGTAGGACGGCGGGGGTCTTTGAGGCCCACGCGCCCGCGCCGTATCGCCCGCGCGACGGCCTTTACGGCTTCATCCTGTCCGACGACGCGTTTGTGCAGGGTTTCCTCCATGTGCAGGAGGCGTTCGCCCTCGTCCTCGGTCAGGCGCGTGACGGGAATCCCCGTCCAGCCGGAGACGACTTCCGCGATATCCTCGGCGGTGACATCCCGGTGTGTGCGGGCATTCTTACGGCGGCGGTCGCGCTCAAGCTCGACCTGCTCCTGATAGTTCTTCTCAATGTCGCGCAACTGCGCGGCGGTCTCGTAGTCCTGCCGGGAGATTGCGGCGTCCTTGTCGCGGGCGAGCGCCGAAATCTTCTCCTCCAGACTTTTCAGCTCTTCGGACGGTTCCTCTTCCTCCATGCGGACGCGTGACGCGGCCTCGTCCATCAGGTCAATGGCCTTGTCGGGCAGGAAACGGTCGTTGATATAGCGTGCCGACAGCGTGACGGCGGCTTCCAAGGCCTCGTCCGTGATATGCAGTTTG
>CAMHDB010000039.1 GCA_946183715.1 uncultured Oscillibacter sp. | reverse complement strand
CCATGTCCTGCGAGGTCGCGTACTGGAACGTGGTCGACTGGATAATCGGAATCTGCCGGGGCTGTCCGTTTTCGGGACGGTAGGCCCCGCGTACACAGACGGTTTCAATATGGCGTTCGGACATGTTCAACCTCCTTAACGCTTGTCCATGTCGACTTTCGCGGGGGCGTCGTTGACAAGATGGACATTCAAATGGTCGTAGGTCATTTCGACCCCGGCCTCCTCGAAGGCCGGACGCAACGCGGCAGTCAGGGCGTAGAAAACCGTCCAGTATTCCCGCGCCGGACACCAGCAGAAAATCGCGTATTCGATGGAGCTCGCGCCGTATTCGCTGAGGACGTAGGAAGGGGCGGGGTCTTGCAGTATATTTTCCGTCCGGGCGACGGCGGTACGGAGCGCGGACAGGACGGTTTCGGTCGGCGCGTCGTAGGACGCCGTGACTTTGACGGTCACGCGGCGGCGGCCAAAGTGCGTGTAGTTGACAATCCGGGTAGCCGCCAAATCCTTGTTGGGGATGTAGACGTTGTAGCCGTCGGGCGTGAGCAGGCGCGTATGGTGCAGGTCGATTTCCTCCACGGTGCCCAAGGTGCCCGAAGTTTCGATAAGGTCATTGATGGCGAAGGGGTGCGCGGAGAAAATCACGAGGCCTCCGGCGAAGTTGCCGAGGATGTTTTCCGAGGCCAGCGTCACGCCAAGGGAGACCACCGACAACAGCGCCACGAACGACGACATATTCACGCCCAATCCCTGCGCGACGATGACGACGGTCAGCACGTACATGGCGTATTTCAGGATATTGGCAATGAGCCCGGTTACGCGCTTGTCGAGGCTTGTCCGGTCGAGGAGGCCCTTGACGAGGCGCATTATCACGCGGATGGCAATCAGGCAGAAAACGAACGTGACGCCCGCCGTAAGCAGGTGTCCCAGCGTATAGCCGCCTATGGACGTGTTCAAAACAGAGGTAACAGTCATAATATACGCTCCTTGTGTGCAAAGTACATTCCGGCGGGGCCGGAACCGTATGACATTATAGGCGGGTTCGCGGCGAATGTCAACCGGAAACGGTACGAAGTCGGTGTCAAGTTATTACACTGACACTGGTCCCGGTATTGTAACCCCCGCCGCACGGCGCGGAAACTTTCCGCGATTTTCGCCGAAAAGGGCTTGACAGGCCGCCGCGAATCCGTTACAATACGGCTAACGTCTCGCGGCGGCTACCTTCCCTATGAGGGATTAAAACCCAAGCGGTGAGCA
The DNA here is from genome assembly GCA_946183715.1 of uncultured Oscillibacter sp. GTDB lineage: Bacteria > Bacillota > Clostridia > Oscillospirales > Oscillospiraceae > Oscillibacter. The sequence goes on along the minus strand of CAMHDB010000039.1, from coordinate 9,457 downwards.
GTAAAGTCGGAAATTCCCAACTGTCATACCTTCCCTATGAGGGATTAAAACTTGAGCAGGAATTTGTATATTCCATGTAAATTTGCCCGTCATACCTTCCCTAAATGAGGGACAAAAGCAAGCCTTCCTCCGTTATTGGAGGAAGGCTTGCTTTTTCGCGTGAATGCGGGGCGAAACAAAAACTGGGGAACCGTTGGACGGTTCCCCGGGGGACTATTACGGATTGTGCAAAATCACCTGATTGCGTACTTTGTAAACGCTGGTGGCTTCGAGTTTGCTGGAAATCAGCTTGCCGTTGCCGTCGTAGATGTTGCGATAGGTCTTGTACGTCTTTCCGGTGTAGGGCGTGACGGAGACCCTTTGCGTGCCCTTCGCGAGGGAGCGGTCAATCTGGTATTCGGTCTTCCACTGCGTGGACGAAATGAACTCGTTCGTAATTTTGACGGTGTTGCTGTTGGTCTTGGTGCCGATGAGCTGTACGGTCAGGTAGCCGTTGGAATACTGCGTCTTGATGAGAATCGGGTAGGGCGTGTTGTTCGTAAACTTGTAGTCGGGGCCGCCCCACGAAACGGTCGCGTCCATTCCGGCGGGGATGTAGGCCGGTACATAGCGGTGCGGGGAGCGTTCCGTAATCTGCATATTGGAGCGCAGGCAGGCAAGGTAGAGCGTCGAGGAGGGCTGGCACACGCCGCCGCCGATTTCGTCCACGGTCAGGCCTTGGATATACGCCGGGGCGGCCTGATAGCCCTTGGCGGCTGTGCGGCGTCCCACGCGCCCGTTATAGGAGAACACTTCGCCGCTGTTGACGACCGCGTTGTTGATGGCCTTGGCGGCTAACTTCACGTTGTTGATACGCGCCGACGTGCCGGAGACTTTCGTGCTCGCCTCGCCCAGCAGGTCACGGAATACCACGTCTTTCAGGTCGCTGTAGGTGATAGTCGGCTTGCCTCTGGTGAGGCCCATTTCGATAGTCTGTCCGGGGTTGCCCTCGTCCATGAGGGTCTGCAAGGTCTCCACGTTGAAGTCGACGCCGTATTCGCCCGGGGCGACGGCCCACGTTTTCGGGTCGAACCACGCGTTTTTAACAGGAATGTAAATGTCCTCGTGGATTTCCTCCGCCGTCTTGACTTCGTGGGGCACGGCGGAATAGGGGATGTCTACGGAGAAGTCCGGCGAATGTTCGACGACCTGCGACAGCTTTTCGGCAATCGGTTCTTCGGGGACGGAACGCCCGTTCCGCGGGAGCGTGACGCGGAGCGTCTCTTCGTCGCGGCTGTACTCGATTTGCGTCGGGTCGTAGCTCAGCGCCTCGGCGACTTCCTTCGCGCGCAAGGCCACCTGTTCGGGGTCTACGGTCAGCGTGGGCGCGTACTCCGTCTCGCCGTCGCCGGTGAGGTAGCGCCAGCCCAGAGAGAAAAATTCCGGGTCGGTCACGTTCATGTCGTAGGCTTCCTGCGCGATAGCCGTCGTATCGGGATAGAACCCCAAGTCGCGGAGGGGGAACGAATAGTCGGGGGTATTCGGGCGGTAGTTTTCGACGTGGGTGCCCTCGTCGAGAATATAGTAGAGGTAGAGGTCGACTTGCGCCTTGTCGATGAAGTTATCGAGCTTTTTGGCGGCCTCCTCGACGGTCAGCCCGCTCAGCTCCACGCCCATGACGCTGATACCGGGCCAGATGGATTTGCCGTTGGCGGCGTAGGCGCACAGTCCGGCGTAGCCCGCGGAGACAATCACGCCCGCGATGACGAACGCCGCGAGCACCGTCCGCACGATGGAAAAGACAGTCCTGCCGACGCCGCCCGACACAGTCTGGGCTACAGACTCGGCCGGGGCCGGGGGATTCGCGCCGTTATCCGCGTTGGAACCCGTAGAAAGTTGATTGGCCATACAAAAACTCCTTCCAAGGATTTCATATCACTAAAACAGAAACACAAATGTACTGCCCTCGCGGACAGCCCACAATGCCCTTTTTCGACCATTCCCATTATACCACAAAAAGCGCCGGAGGAAAATTACAATTCGGTAACATTTTTCGGAGAAGCTGGAAATATCCGGAAACCGGATTTCCCGGGGAAACGGCGGATTTCGCGGAAAGAATCGAATTTTCCTGTTGGCAAACGGCGGGAAATGTGGTATAAACAGAGGGGAGAAAGAAAACGCATAAGGGATTAGGGAGAATCCCTTGCCGCAAGCTAGAAGGAGGCGTAGCATGGACTGGTTTCCCCTGCTCAACTCTCTGCGAATCGCGTTGCTGTCGACGATTCTGGTCTTTTTCGCGGGACTTTTCGCGGCCCACCGGGTGACGCGCCTGCCGCAGCCCGTGCTTCGGAGCGCCCTCGACGCGCTTCTTACCCTGACGCTCGTACTGCCGCCTCCGGTGATTGGCTGGCTGTTCCTTCGCTGTTTCGGCCCCGGGCATATGCTCGGCTACTGGTTGCGGCAGTTCTTCGGCGCGCGACTGGTCATGAACTGGCCCGCCGCCGCGCTGGTGTCGGCGCTGGTGTCGTTCCCGCTGATGTACCGGGCATCGCGGGGGGCGTTCGCGCGCTTCGACGCCGGGCTGACGGATGTCGCCCGGACGCTGGGCCGCCCGGAGGCGTGGATTTTCTGGAATATACAGCTTCCCGTATGCCGGCGGGGCGTCGCCGCCGGGACGGTACTCGCCTTCGCGCGGGCGCTGGGCGAGTACGGCGCCACGGCGATGGTCGCGGGCTACATCCCCGCCCGCACGGCGACGGTCTCCACGGCGCTGTACCAGAGCTGGAGCGGCGGAGACGACGCCGGGGCGGCGTTCTGGGTCGTATTGAGTATCCTGCTGTCGGGGGCCTGCCTGCTGGCCGTCGGCGTACTCGAGAACGCGCGGAAGGAGGAGCTATGAAACTCCGGGTAGACATCATTAAAACCGTGGGCAGTCTCCGCCTTGACGCGCAACTAGAGGCCGGGGAGGGTACATTGGCCCTGCTGGGCGCGACCGGGAGCGGAAAAACGGCGATATTACGCTGTATCGCGGGGCTGTCCGACCCCGACGAGGGGCGGATTATGATTGACGGCGAGCCGCTGTTCGACAGCTACCGGCATGTCAGCCTCCCGCCGCAAAAGCGCAAAATCGGCCTTCTCACGCCGGGCTACGCGCTGTTCCCGCACCTGACAGTACAGGGGAATATCGCCGCCGCCGTGGACGCCAAGCCCGACCGCGAGCGGGTGTCGGTGGACGCCCTGCGCCGTTTCCGCCTCGTTGACGCCGCCGACAAAAAGCCGCGTCAGCTCTCCGAACTCGAACGACAGCGCACGGCGCTTGCGCGTTTATGGGCGTCGCACCCGTCCGCCGTACTCCTCGACGAGCCGCTGTCAGTCATCGACAGCTTTCTCAAATTCGGCCTCGAACAGGAGCTTTCCGATTTCGTCCGCGGTTTCGACGGGCCCGTGATATGGGCCTCGCACGACCGGGGGGAAGTCTACCGGAACTGCCCCTCCGTGTGCGTACTGGAAAACGGCGTCACGCAGGAAGTCATTTCGGCGGAACGCCTCCTGAGCCACCCGGGCACGGAAGGCGCGGCGCGGCTGTCGGGGTGCAAGAACATCATCGGGGCGATTCCGCGCCACAACGCCATTTTCATCCCGGAATGGGGCGTCACATTGCGTTCGGCCTACCCGATTCCGCCGTTCCTGACGCGCGTGGGAATCCGCGCCCATCAGGTGCGGATTACGGAACCCGCGCTTGTCAACACGTTTTCGGTCACGGTCGAGCGCGTAATAGAGGACGTGTCGTCGACGATAGTCTTACTCCGCCCGAACGGGGCTTCTGTCGACGCGCCGCTCTTAAGAATGGAACTTGACCGCAATACGTGGCGCACGACGCCCGACCAGCGTAATTTGACGGTTTCCATCGGGCCGCAGGATATCCTCCTTTTGCGATAAGGCTTCCGGAAACTTTCCGTTTTTACGTTTTCCGTTTTAAAACATGAAAATCAAAAGAAAAATATCGGATTTCAGACTTTTGCCCCGCTTTTCGAGAAGCGGGACAAAAGTTCTTTGATTTCTTTCGCCCGTTTTGCGGTAAGGTTTCCGAGACGGGCGAAAACCGGATTTCCTGTAAAAAAGTTACATTTTTTCCTGATTTCTGAATAAAAATATGAAAATCAAACGAAAAACATCATATTTTTGGCTTTTATCAATAAAGAAGAGAAAAATTTTGTGATTTCTCTTGCCTCTTTAGAGTATTTGTATTATAATGACGCTACTCTTTTCGGTTGCGTTACCGTAAAGAGCAGGCTTTCGTGACCGTTCACGAAAAAGGAACGACGGATGAGGGTTATGTTATGAAAATGAAAAGGCATACCAGCGGGGAAAAAGCGTCCGGGGGACAGGATTCCGAACCCTTCCTTCCGGAACGCGAACTCATCACATGGGCCGACCGCCACGGAAAATCGCCCCGCACTCCCTTTCCCACCCGGGGAGATTTGATTCCCCGATGGCAGAGAGAGGACTTCTTCCGCAAAAAGCGGAATATCGTCATTGCCTCCTCGGTGCTGTTCTTTATTGGCCTCGCCTTTCCTGTCATGGTCTTCCTCCTCAGTTCGGACGCCTTCACCGCCCCGCCGGAGCTGACTGTAAAGCCCGATAACTGCTATGAGCATACGATTCGCGTCGCGGCGAATAAATACTACGAGCCGTTTTCCTACATAGACGAGAACGGAGACCCGCAGGGCCTCGACTTGGAGCTGATTTACGAAGTCTGCAACCGTCTCCACCTCAACATTGAACTGGAGCTGACCGACTGGAACGACGCCCGCAATAAACTTTCCAACCGGGAAGTGGAACTCATTCTCAACATGGAATCGCAGTCCATTGAGGGCAACGGGGGCATTATCGGCACGATTCCCACGGGGGTAAAGCAATATGTCGTCTACGGGAAAAAGCCCGTCAACCGATTGGGCGACCTCTACGGAACGAGAATTGCTTCTATGCAGTTGTTCCCCGCCTTGGGACTGGAAAAGGAAATCGACTACATTTCCGACTACCGGAAGATGTTCCACCTCGTGAAAGAGAAGGAATACGACTTCCTGTTCTGCCCGATTCAGGTCGGGAATGTGCTCCTGAGCAAACTCCATATGCAGCATGACCTCGTGTCGAGTTACGCCGTCTATCATATGTACGCCTGCATGGCGATGGTGCCCGAGTACGACTGGCTCCGGGACGGTATCAACCAAGTATTGAAAGACTTGCAGAAGGAGGGCTTCATCGAAGAACTCGACCGGAAATGGGTCAGCCACCGCTACGAGCCGATTACGCTCAGCGGAATCGCCCAAAACTACCCGGGCCTCGTGGCCCTCGTGGCCATTCACTTTATGCTGTTTGTCACGATGCTTGCCTACATGCTCATCCAGCGTCGGCGCATTCTCGAAAAGGATACCTACACCCGCGAATTGCAAAAGAGTTACGCGCTGATTGACCGTCAGAACGTCCGCTTGCAGGAACAGCAGGTGGAACTCACGGAGGCCAAAATCAAAGCCGAGAGCGCAAGCGCGGCGAAGTCGCGGTTTCTTTCGAACATGTCCCACGACATCCGCACGCCCATGAACGCCGTAATTGGCTTTACGGGCCTCGCGCTGGAAAATCTGGAATACCGCGGCGTGGTGCGGGAGTACCTGAACAAAATCATGACTTCCAGCAAGAATCTGCTGGGAATGCTCAACGACATTCTGGAAATGTCTCGTCTGGAGAGCGGACGTCTCCAACTCGAGCCCGAGCCCTATAATCTGAACCGCCTTTTGCGCGAAGTCTACACCATGACGCAGGGACAGGCGGCGGAAAAACATATCCGCTATTCGGTTTCGGCGGGAATCCGGCAGGAGAAAGTGATTTGCGACCGCTTGCGGGTGAATCAAATTTTGGTGAATCTGCTCTCGAACGCGGTCAAGTACACGCCGCCCAACGGCAAAGTTACGCTGTCGCTGTCGCAGAAACCGGAGGCAGGCCGCGACGGCTACGGGGCCTATACCATCAGCGTCAAAGACACCGGTATCGGCATGAGCGACGAGTTCAAGAGCCGCCTGTTCACGCCGTTCGAGCGCGAACGGAATACCACGCAGAGCGGGGTTTCCGGCGCGGGGCTGGGTCTGTCGATTACGAAACGCCTCGTGGAAATGATGGGCGGCTCCATTCGCGTGGAGACCGAGGAAGGCAAAGGTTCGGAGTTCATCGTAGACCTTGAGTTTCCCTTGCAGGCCGACCAGCATATGGAAGTCGTCGACGGGGAAGAGATTCTCAAACAGAACGTGCGCAAATTGCGGCAGGCCCGCGCGGGGAGTGCGGCAGTCGGCGGCGAAAGCCTCTCCGGACTGCGCATTCTGCTCGCGGAGGACAACTCGGTCAACCGGGAAATCGCCGTGACGCTCCTAGAGATGTGCGACGCGAAAGTAGACACGGCGGAGGACGGGGACATCGCGGTAGAGAAAGTCAACTCCGCGCCCGCCGGGACATACGACCTGATTCTGATGGACTTGCAAATGCCGCGTATGGACGGATTGGAGGCGGCGCGGGCGATACGGGCGCTGTCGGACAAGGCGAAGGCGGGGATTCCGATTGTAGCCATGAGCGCCAACGCCTTTGAGGAGGATAAGCAGGAAGCGTTCGCGGCGGGGATGAACGACCACCTCTCAAAGCCGATAGACCTCGCGAAACTCGTGGACGTTCTGAAGAACTTCCGCCACGAGACGCCGCCCGAATCCGGGAAGGAAACCGTATCCGAAGAACGGGAGGCAATCCCGGCGTAAGATTTCTCACGTCAAAATCCGCCTCTCCGTGTGCCGGGGAGGCGGAAAAGGGAACGCTGAAAGTCGTAACACGAAGGGGACGCGATATGGAAACCCGTGAAATTCTGGAACAGGTTCGTAACGGTACGCTGTCCGTAGAGGAGGCGGAACGCCATTTCCGCCAAAAACCTATAAAAGACCTTGGCTTTGCACGGCTGGACACCCACCGGGAGACGCGGAGCGGTTTCCCGGAAGTCGTCTACTGCGCGGGCAAGGCCGACGAACACTTGCAACGTATCTTTCAGGCGCTGTACGAGACCAACGGGGAAGTCATGGGAACCCGCGCTTCCCCTGAACAGTGCCGGGTTGTGCGGGAAGTCCTGCCGGAGGCGGAGTACGACCCGCTCTCGCGGATACTCAAGTTAGAGCGCCCCGAAAAGCGCCGTACTGGCCGCGTGTGCGTCTGCACGGCTGGCACGGCTGACATTCCCGTCGGTGAGGAGGCCGCGCAGACGGCGGAGTTTTTCGGCTGTCACGTCGAGCGCCTTTACGATGTGGGCGTCAGCGGACTGCACAGGCTGTTGAGCCGGATGGAAACCGTACAGAGCGCCAACTGCGTCGTAGCCGTGGCAGGGATGGAGGGCGCGCTGGCAAGCGTCGTCGGGGGACTGGTGTCGCGGCCCGTAATCGCCGTGCCGACTTCTGTGGGCTACGGCGCAAATTTCGGCGGACTGTCCGCGCTTCTAACGATGGTCAACTCCTGCGCCAACGGCGTCGCGGTCGTGAATATCGACAACGGCTACGGCGCGGGGTATCTCGCGGCGCAAATCAACCGACTTGCGCAAAGTCAGGGAGGGAATTAAATGGACGAGCAAAAGAAGCTGGAAAGACTGCAAGCGGTTCTGTCAGACTATGGCCGCGTGGCGGTGGCGTTTTCGGGCGGGACGGATTCCGCGTTTCTGCTGAAGGCCGCCCACGACGTATTAGGCGACAATGTAATCGCCTTGACAGCGGCCTCGTGTACGCTCCCGAGGCGCGAACTGGAGAACGCGAAAGCGTTCTGCAAGCGGGAGGGCGTGCGGCAGATTCTGGTAGACCCCCGCGAGCTGGAATCCGACGCCTTTCGCACGAATCCGCCCGACAGGTGCTATCACTGCAAGCACAGAATATTTTCGGCGTTCCGTGACACGGCGTCGGAACAGGGGTTCGACATCGTGGCGGACGGGGCCAACGTCGACGATACGGGGGACTATCGTCCGGGAATGCGCGCAACGGCGGAACTGGGCGTACAAAGCCCGCTCCGCGACGCCGGGCTGACGAAAGCCGATATCCGGGCACTGTCGCGGGCGTGGGGGCTGTCGACATGGGACAAACCGTCGTCGGCGTGTCTGGCCACGCGCGTGGCCTACGGCGAACCCATCACGGCGGAAAAGATAGGCCGAATCGACCGCGCGGAGGCGTTCCTACAGGACTTGGCTTTCCGGCAGGTGCGCCTCCGCGTACACGGAGACCTCGCGCGGATTGAAATCGCGCCGGAACTGTTCCCGGCGCTGTTGTCGCGGCGGGAGGAAATCGTCTCGGAGTGCCGCGCGCTGGGCTTCTCCTACGTCACCATGGACTTGACGGGCTACCGCGTCGGCAGCATGAACGAGACGCTGTCGGCGTGCAAAGTCCCTCCTCCGTCGCCGGGGGAGGGACTTTGCGCCCAATGTCATTAACTTAGACAGAAAACAAGCGTATATTTCGATTTTACTCCATAATTATCACCAGTTTCCAAGATTTAGGACGCCTTGAGGAAAGCGAAAGCCAAAGATTTCAAAGCGGCGTTTTTTCCAAATTCGGGGCGAGAGGCCAAAGAGGCGAAAAATACCTCGTCTCAAAAACTTGGAAACTGGTGTATATATATTCGGTGATTGAGTTTTGCTTCCCGCGCCCTCATACCATAGTCCCAGCGTGCTCGACAGAGGGAGGGCAATGCAAAGAACAGTCACCGCCTATATAGTAAGCGTCGGCTGTAGGGGCGGATTGACAATAAAAATCCCCGGCTCAAAGTAAGTCGGGGAGCAAACGTAAGCGTCGTCTGTAAGGGCGTGTAGCGCAAAGGCGAAGGATATGCGATAATGAGTCCCGATAAGTATCGCTAAGTGTCGATACTTATTGGGACTTCTATTCATATTAAGCTGGACAGTGAAAAGTTCATAGGCTAAGAGGATGTATTCATACTTTTTAGGAGATTTTGCGCCTATTTATCCGTGAAAAGTTGCAATTTTCAACAATTTTGCAAAAATCAGGGACAAGGCGTTTTCCCAGCCGACACGCAATCCACGGTTTTCTTCGGAAATCGCGCTTTGCGCAACTTTCGCCGGAACTAATCGCCCAAAATGGAAATTTTCTGTGAATACGGCCTCTAAAAGGGTATAACAATCCCCTTGTGATAAGGCGGAAAGTTTGAAATTATGCGGTTTTTGCGGAATCTGGCGGGGAAAAGTCTATTTGAAGGCGACGAATTAAACGCGGTATTTCATTTTGGACGTGACTTGCCAAAAGGAATGAAATGCGGGAACGCAAAATTACCATAAGATTTGCCTCGGATGGCCTGTCTTTCACGGGCGTGCGCTGATAACGGAGGAAGGGCGCGAAAGAGGACAAAGGAAATTCAACGGAAAGCGTTTGAAGGATTCCCATAGAAATGGAGCATAACA